>JAGDCQ010000066.1 GCA_017958465.1 Lachnospiraceae bacterium | reverse complement strand
CGCGTTAGTGATGAATACCTTACGCCGTATTGCAATGACTATTCTACATGGATCCAGTACCAGACATATGATGTGACAGGGCTGCTAAGGAATGGTTCAAAGCTTCAGGTTGCGCTCGGGAGCGGCTGGTACAAGGGCAGGTTTGGGTTCCGCGATCCGGAAGGGACCGGGTTCTATGGCCATAAATACCTTCTCCTTGCAAAGCTTATCATCAAATATACAGACGGAACCTGCGTATCGATAGTAACGGATGAAACCTGGAAGGTTCAAAAGAGCAGCATCATCTTCAGTAACATATATGACGGAGAGCAGCGTGATGATACGCTGTTTGAAGGCAGATCCGGTAATGGACTTCCGTTCCCTGCAAGTGCGGCTGAGAATGCGCTTCCGTTCCC
Source organism: Lachnospiraceae bacterium (assembly GCA_017958465.1). Taxonomy (GTDB): domain Bacteria; phylum Bacillota; class Clostridia; order Lachnospirales; family Lachnospiraceae; genus SZUA-448. The sequence continues at coordinate 5,954 of JAGDCQ010000066.1, read as the reverse complement.
TGCAGGTGCAGAGCAGCCTGTTGTTTTAATCCCGAAGGAGGAGTGTCCGAATGCGGAGCTGACTGCAAGATACAGCCTTCCGGTCAGGATCATCGAAGAGTTGCCCGTGAAAAAGATTGTGACACCTGCCGGTGAAACGGTGTTTGACGTGGGGCAGAATATCACAGGTATATTCCGCATGCGTGTACGCGCAAAACGGGGGCAAAGGATCCATCTGCAGTTTGGCAAGGTTTTGCAGTACGGGAACTTCTACCGCGAGAACCTACGCTCAGCAAAGGCAGAGTACATCTATATCAGCGACGGTACGGAAAAGACGATCACGCCTCATTTCACGTTTTACGGTTACAGATACATCCGTGTTTCCGGATATGAAGATATTAGCGAGTCCGATATCACCGCGCTTGCGCTGTCAACGCAGCTTGAGGAGACAGGCAGGATAACGTGCGGGCACCCGCTTGTGGAACGGCTTATTTCGAACGTTCGCTGGGGCTGCCGCGACAATTTTGTTGATGTCCCCACCGACTGCCCGCAGCGTGACGAGCGCATGGGCTGGACCGGCGATGCTCAGGTGTTCGCGCCCACAGCATCATACCTGAATGACAGTTACGGTTTTTACAGGAAGTACCTGCATGATATGTGTTTAGAGCAGACGCATCACAACGGAGGTGTGCCGTACACCATTCCTGCTTTTGGGATGGATCCCGGTTCTTCCGTTTGGGGCGATGCCGCAACCCTCATCCCGTGGACGGTGTACAGGTTCTCGGGAGATGTGACGATCCTGCGAGAGCAGTACGCATCCATGCGCGCCTGGGTGGATTGGATCACTGCTGTGGATGGCGCGGATTGCGGCTGGCGCACGGCTTTCCACTACGGCGACTGGCTTGCGCTCGATATCCCGAATGCCACTCCGGACCAGCGTTCCGGCGCTACGGACAAGGGCTTTATAGCGGATGTATATTATATGCACTGCGCAGAAATAGTTTCGAAGACCGCAGAAATCCTCGGAAAACAGGAGGATGCGGAGAAGTATGGCGCATTGTCGGGGAATATACGCGAGAGGATCCTTGCGGAGTTCTATTCTCCAAACGGGCGCTGCTGCTGCGATACACAGACCGGGCTTGTGCTCACGCTGATGCACGGCCTTGCGGACAGAGAGCATACGGCAAAAAGGCTTCGCAGGAAGATAGAAGATAACGGCTGCAAGCTTGACTGCGGCTTTGTCGGGGCTCCGCTGCTCTGTGTGACGCTTTCCGAAAACGGGATGTCTGACGTCGCTGCAAAGCTGCTGCTGAACGAAGAATATCCGGGCTGGCTGTACGAGGTGAAGCTCGGCGCGACCACAGTGTGGGAGCGCTGGAACAGTCTCGAACCGGACGGGCATATTTCATCCACGGGCATGAACAGCCTGAACCACTATGCCTACGGCTCGATACTCGAGTGGATATATGCGTATGTTGCAGGTTTAAGGCCGCTTAAGCCCGGGTTCGGGAAGGCAAGGATCTCTCCCTGCCCGATCAAAGAACTTGGCTTTGTTGAAGCTGAATACCGCAGCGCCGCAGGACTTTGGAAGGTTTCATGGAAATATGATGCCGCCGGAAAACCGGTTTACAAGCTTACCGTTCCGTTCGGCGCAGAGGCAGAGGTTGAACTGCCCGGTATGGAAAAGAAGACATTAAAGGCCGGAACGTATGAGTTTTGATCATGCGCGCCGGAAACGAAAGGACTAAACTCATGAAATTGTTTTTTGCGTCCGATGTACACGGGTCCGCTTTTTATTGCGAACAGATGTTAGAAGCTTTTGACCGCGAAAAGGCTGACAAACTCGTGCTCCTTGGAGATATCCTCTATCACGGCCCAAGGAACGACCTCCCGGAAGGTTACGCGCCTAAAAAGGTCGCAGCGCTACTTAACGCGCGAAAGGAGAGTATCCTCTGCGTGCGCGGCAACTGCGAAGCAGAAGTGGACCAGATGATGCTGGAGTTCCCGGTGCTTGCGGATTACGGCTTTTTGAGTAACGGAAATGTTGAGATATATCTTACACACGGGCATGTTTACAACGCGCAAAACCCGCTTCCAATGGCCAAAGGGGCGGTGCTCATGTGCGGGCACACCCACATACCCGCATGCGAGGAGCATGAAAGCTTTACGTATATGAATCCGGGCTCGGTCTCCATACCAAAGGAAAACTCGGCCCGGGGTTATATAGTGCTTTCGGAGGGCCGCTTTTCATGGCGAAAGCTGGACGGCACGGAATACATGGCTTACGAGGTAAAATGAAGATCACGGCAGCTTACAGTAGGGTGGATATCAATAACGGCAGCTCAAAAGAGGCCGGATAACGATCACGGCAACTCAAAAAAGGCCGGATAACGAACCCGGAGGTACACCGGGGCAAAGGAGGGTTTACACATGAAGGCATTGTTTATCGGAGGAACAGGACAGATCAGCGCAGCTATAGTCAGAAAGCTCTCAAATGAGCTTGGATGGGACGTCTGGCTGCTCAACCGCGGGGTAAGGCAGAGCGACGTGCCGGACGACGTCCACAGGATCATCGCCGATATCCACAACGAAGCAGACGTCGCAAAAGCGCTCGAAGGGATGACGTTTGACGTTGTCTGCGAGTTCATAGCTTTCGGAGTTGCGGATGTGGAGCGGGATTACAGGCTCTTCAAGGGGAAGACAAAACAGTACATCTTCACAAGCTCGGCGTCGGCATACCACAAACCTGCGGCAGGCTATATCATCACCGAAGGGACGACCCTTTCGAACCCCCACTGGGAGTACTCCCGCAACAAGATCGCGTGTGAGGAATTCCTTATGAAGAAATATCGTGAGGAAGGCTTCCCCGTCACCATCGTCCGTCCAAGCCACACCTACGACGAGAAGAACATCCCTCTCGGCGTGCACGGCAACAAGGGATCGTGGCAGGTGATCAAGAGGATGCTGGAGGGCAAGCCTGTTATCATTCAGGGCGACGGGACATCGCTTTGGACCATGACTTTCAACACGGACTTTGCAACGGGCTACACAGGCCTGATGGGCAACCGCCATGCCATAGGCGAAGCTTTCCAGATCACAGGTGACGAGACCCTTACCTGGAACCAGATCTACGCCACCATCGCGGATGCGCTGGATGTGGAGTTCAAGCCTTACTACGTTTCTTCGGAATTCCTTGCGAGGACCGGCGAAAAATACGGCTACGACTTCGAAGGGAGCCTTATCGGCGACAAGTCTGTCTCCGTTGTGTTCGACAACACAAAGCTTAAGCGAACGGTGCCCGATATGTGCACAAATGTGCGGTTTGACGAAGGTGTGCGCATTTCCCTTGACTATGTGATGAGCCACCCGGAGCTTCAGGTTGAGGATCCGGAGTTCGACGAATATTGCGATAAGGTGATAGCCGCCCTTGAGAAGGCAAAGCAGGAGGTTTAAAACCTTTATTGCAAAACAGGCATCCATGCAATATAATCAAGATGATCATAATGCGCGGAACGCTTGGGATCATGCTTTACAGCGTTCCTGAAACGGAGGGTAACAAATGGGACTTTTCGAAAAGATATTCAAAAAAATAGTAAAGCCGGTCGCCTGTGTTTATGCAGGGCCCGAATATTTTGAGAAGAAGAGGAGCAAGCTCACGAAGCCGGAGCCGATAGAAAGTGTTTACGCGGGTCCGGAAATGCAGGAACCGATCGCACCTGTTTACGCAGGTCCCGTGCTGCCGGAGGCGGATATCGAGGACGTTTATAACGGCCCCGCAGAGCCGGATCCCGAAGACACTGAGGCAAACGAAGGGGCTGAGTATCCTGCAAATCACGCTGAAGAAGATAAACCTGCGCCTCCGATCCCGCCCCAGGAGTTTATGACGGCCTACGCAGGCCCGCAGATGAGCAACCCGTTCCCTATGATGTTCGTTTATGCAGGCCCTGTAAGGATGCAGGATCAGGGCGGATTCCAGTTCCCTCAGGGGATGACTATGCAGGAACAGGCTGAAAAAGGGGAAATGAAGGTGGTTGACGGTAAGCCGGCCGAGGACCGGGCAGTGCCCGAAGACCTGCCAAAGGAAGCCTGGAAGTGCGGCACGTGCGGTGCGATGAACACCGGAAGGTTCTGTACGGAATGCGGCTCGCCGAGGGTTCCGTCTGCACCCGGAGGAACATATCTCGTCTGAGATCATTTTGCAAAACAACAGACTGCGCTGTTGCATACGGCGCAGTCTTATTTTAAGGATATATTCAAAAACGTGGGGTATAAAATGAAATACAGATTAAGGCATTGTGTATGGGAGATAACGCTTGGCTGCTGCTTCTCCTGCAAATACTGCGGCTCCGGAGTGAACGGGCAAAAACGCGAGAACGAGCTTACAACAGAAGAGTGCATAAACGTTGCGGAACAGCTTAAAAACCTTGGCTGCAGGCGCGTTTCGCTCATCGGCGGCGAGGTCTTTATGCGAAAGGACTGGGATACAGTGGTGGAGGCGCTCACTTCCCGGGGGATCGTGACCTGTATCATAACAAACGGATTTCTCTTCAGGGAAGAGCACATAAACAGGCTTAAGGAGCTTAATATCGAGTCTGTGGCGGTCTCACTCGACGGACCGCGGGATGTGCACGACAAATACAGGCAGGAAGGCAGTTACGACAGGGCAGTCAGGGCGATAGAGATGCTGACTGCTGCCGGCATCCATGTTTCGGTGATCACGACCCTGAACCATGAAAATGCCGCCCGCCTCGAGGACTTTTTTGAGATAGTGAAGGATTTCAACATCTTCGCATGGCAGCTCCAGGCCTGCTCGCCCATGGGAAATGCCGCAAAAGCCGGGATAGATTTTGCTTTCGACTTTGCAAAGGTTATTCAATTCGTCGAGGATCATATGTATTCAGTCCCCTTTGCGATGGGCGTTGCGCATAACATCGGCTATTACACCGAAAACGATAACAGAGTCCGCGGCGTGCGCAACGGAGGCGCGCCTTTCGGTGGCTGCACGGCGGGTCTTACGGGCATCGGCATCGACAGCGTCGGGAACGTGCGCGGCTGCGAATCCATGTATGATGATGAGTTTATAGAAGGAAACCTGCGTGAAAAGACACTTGCAGAGATATGGGACGATCCTGACGCCTTCGCCTACAACAGGAAGTTTAAGCCGGAGCTCCTGACGGGCAAATGCAGCACCTGCGAGATGGGAAAATACTGCGCCGGCGGCTGCAGGTCCTATAATTATTTTGTGCACGGAAAGATCTACGAATCACCCGCGTGCGCAAGAATTAAAGCAGATTGAAAGAGGTAAACATGCTGACGGTAAGAAAGGCGGAGCCTGCGGATTTTGAAAGGATAATGGCCATATACGGGATCGCGAGGGATTTTATGAAAAGGACCGGCAACCCGAACCAGTGGCGCAATACCCATCCCGCGCCGGAACTGATAAAAGAAGATATAGAGAAGGGCATCTGTCATGTGTTGTGCGGGGAAGACGCGATCCACGGCGTTTTTGCGCTGTGCAAGGGTGATGACCCTACGTATGCGTACATAGAAGACGGGAAATGGCTAAACGACGCCCACTATATTACTATTCACCGGATAGCCGGGGACGGGACCGTGCGCGGAGTTTTGGAGCAGGCAGCCGCTTTTGCGGGCAGGTTTGCGGACAACATCCGCATCGATACACACAGGGATAACACCGTGATGCAGGGGGCTCTCGCAAAAAACGGGTTTGAGCGCTGCGGCATCATATATCTTGAGAACGGGGAACCGAGAGTTGCGTTCCAGCGCTGCAGCGGCCACACACCTTTCAGGGAGATTAAAACGGAGGACGATGGGACAGTTGCTGCCCTTGTGCGGAGCAACCTTGAAAAACACGGGTTAAATATACCTGGCACTGTTTATTTTGACCCTTCTCTTGATAATTTAAGCTCCGTTTACGGAAAGCCGGACAGCCGGTATTACGTGCTTACAGGCGG
>JAGDCQ010000065.1 GCA_017958465.1 Lachnospiraceae bacterium | reverse complement strand
GGGGAGATTAATGTCCGTGTTTCAACAACCGTAGTTGAGGTAGGCGTGGACGTTCCCACCGCCACTGTTATGATGGTTGAGTGCGCCGAAAGGTTCGGCCTTGCCCAGCTCCCTCAGATGAGGGGACGCGTGGGCCGCGGAAGTGCCCAGTCTTACTGCATCTTTATCAGCACAACGGATAAGGAAGAAGCTATGGAGCGGCTTTCTATCCTTGGCAGGTCCAATGACGGATTCGAGATCGCGGAAGAGGACCTTCGCCAAAGGGGGCCGGGGGACCTCCTTGGGCTTCGCCAGAGCGGCGATATGCAGTTTAAGCTTGCGGATGTCTACAGGGATTTCGATATCCTGAAAGAGGCCTTTGAGGCGGCAAAAGAGGGGCTATGAGCCAAAAAGGACAGCCGGCCGGGCGTGACTTGCGGGACATTTTTTCTTGTATATTGAACGGTTTCGTGGTAAAGTAATTGTGTATGACCGAAGAGTTTTTGGTCATGTTCATTCTCAGGGGAAAGAGAACAATGGGAAACTATACGAATCAAAGTTTATATACCATCGCAGGGGCGAATTACAGGGTCCTCTCCAGGTATTGCGACATGCTCGACAGCGAGGGCTATTGGGAAAAGCCCGGTGAGATACTCGGAAAGAGCATTAACGATATCCTGGATATCTACCTTCAGTCGCTCCTTGTTTGCTGTGCAATAAAAGCAAAGCGCTACGGCAGGGAGGAACGCACCTTTATCGCTGCCGCCGTGGATTCAAACCTTCTCGGGATCACGCCTGACGGCCTTGAAACACCCGAAGCCTCCGCGGAGGCCGAAAGGATCCAGAACGCGCCGCCCATCCTTATCCAGCTTTGCGGCCTAAGGGACAGGGAAAAGAACTCGGAGCTTACAGGCCTTTTCTTTGACGCGATCCTCAATATCATGCTGGCCATGGCTTATCTGAACGGCAACAACGGCGGTTCGGTGGTGGCTTACATAAACGGATATCAGAACAGGATAGAGGCTTTTCTCTTTGTGAAGAGCAACACCGAAGCGATCATCGACGACAAATATATATTCAGGAAGATCTCCGTGGGGGATCTTGAACAGAGCGCAAAACAGCTTGATGAGTCCGGGGAGGACTTTGAACGCTATAAAAAGAGCTGTCTGTTCTACAAGGACGATACTCCCAAGAAGCCGCTCCGCGCCACTGCTTCCGTGAAGTTTGTGGAGGAAGAGGAAAAAGAGGAGCAAAGTCCTGCGCCCGAGCCTGTGGCAAAGGAGCCGGAGGAGCCTGACAAGGACGCTCTTGACGACCTCCTTGCGGAGCTTAACGGTCTTATAGGCCTTGCGGGCGTAAAGGAGGAGATACACTCCCTCATCAACCTCATAAAGGTTAGAAAACTCCGTGAGCGCTATGCCCTCCCGGATATGGAGATGTCCTATCATATGGTGTTCTCCGGAAGCCCGGGGACAGGAAAGACTACTGTTGCAAGGCTTGTGGCCGCCATCTATAAGGAGCTTGGGATCCTGAGCAAAGGTACGCTCCTTGAGACGGACAGGGCGGGGCTTGTAGCAGGTTACGTCGGTCAGACGGCCCTTAAAGTTAAAGAAGTTGTGGAAAAGGCGCTCGGAGGCGTGCTTTTCATCGATGAGGCTTATGCCTTGAGCAATTCCGGCGCTGGGAACGATTTTGGACCCGAAGCCCTGGACACGCTTGTAAAGCTTATGGAGGACCACAGGAACGATCTTGTTGTCATAGTTGCGGGTTACACCCAGGAAATGAGGAAGTTCCTGAAATCGAACACGGGTCTTGTTTCACGTTTCAACAAATTCATTGAGTTTCCCGACTATACAGATGACGAGCTTCTCGACATTTTCCGCTCCTTTGCGGATAAGTCCGGCTTTGTAACGGAGGAGGCCGCCTGCGAGAAGATACGCGGCATCATAACGGGGATGGATGAAGCGCAGAGGAGAGAGTTTGGCAATGCGCGCGGCATCCGTAATCTTTTCGAAAAGATAGTCGTGAACCAGGCAAACAGGGTAGTGCTCTACGATAAGCCTACGCTTGAGCAGCTTTCCTGCATTTCCGAATCTGACGTCCCGTAACGGGGTATGGGGAGTTTGGCGGCTTGCCGCACTATTTATGAAAAAACCGCATCCGGCGGATAAAAGGGAACATTTATGTTAGCTATAATCTATCTGGTATTGTGCTTTACATTCGGGTACGTTTTCTGTGCCTTTCTTTTGCCCGGTCTCGAGACCAAGGGCGAAACCACGTGCAACGGCGGGACTTTGCGCCTTTCTAGGGTCTTTATCCTGATTCCTGCCTGGTATATAACAGGCACCATCTTTATCACGTGGATCACTTATCTTTCGGCTTATGTGTTTAAGTCGGCCGAGAAGCCGCTGTTTTACGGCAACATCATCTCTATGGGCTTTGCTCTCGCAGTAAGCGCTGTGGGGATCCTTTTTCTTGTCTTAAAAAAGAAGGGTCTTAAGCTTGTGAGCGGGCCAAGGCGCCTCTACGGCTCGGAGGCTCTCTTTATCCTTGCCGTTTTTGTGCTGGCCTTTACGCTGATGTACAGGACCTTTAACGTAGCAAACAACACTCTTCGTGTTGGCGTCTCCGTATTCAGCGATTTCGCGCCCCACCTTGGGACCATCAGGTCCTTCTCTCTGGGCAACAATTTCCCGACCACATATTCTCATTACGCAGGGATCGATATCAGGTACCATTTCATGTTCCAGTTCATGGTTGGAAACCTTGAGTTTCTCGGATTGCGCCTGGACCATGCTTTCAACATCCCGAGCATCCTTTCCTATGTTTTCTCATTCTTCCTGCTCTATGCCCTTGCTTTAAGGCTTACGGGCAAAAGGCTTGCAGGGTTCTTAAGCTGCTTGTTCTACGCATTCAGATGCTCCCCGAGCCTCTTTACCTTCCTTGGGGATCTGGACAAAAAACAGGTCTTAAAGACTATCATCGAGGATTCCAGCTTTATCGGCTACACAACCCACGAAGACTGGGGCCTTTGGAACCTTAACGTTTACTGCAACCAGCGGCATCTTGCCACAGGTATCTGCGTCCTGCTCATCATGGTCCACCTGTTCCTTGAGAACCTCTTTGATATGGTGGAACGCTGGAGGCTCTTCAAATCCAAACACGATATGATGGTTGCCGAAAGGCGCATGGCGGAAGAGCAGAAACGCCTTGAGGCCTATGAAGCCCTCTGCGCGGAAGCGGCAGAGAACGGCGAGGACGAGCCCGAGGAATACGAGCCCTTAAAGGAATCTAAGTTCGAGAGCGTTATGGACACCGTCACGAGCTTTATAGTGATGAGCTTCTTCAGAAAAGACGGGTGGATGCCAAAGAGGATCCTTGTCCCCGTTGTGGCGGGCTTCCTGCTTGGGGCGACAGCTTTCTGGAACGGTGCGGCTGTGCTTGCTGCGATAATGGTGCTGTTCTTCTTTGCGGTGGTAGCGGACAACAGGCTGGAGTACCTTTTGACGGCGCTTATAACGGCATCCCTTGCAAAGCTCGAGACTTCGTTCTTTGTGAAGAACGCCGAGATAATCGAGACAAAGCTCCAGTACGGCTTTATAGCGGAAAATCCTTCGTTCTTCGGCACCCTTGATTATGTGATGCGGCTCTGCGGGATCCTTATCCCCGTGCTTTTCATCGCCTTTATATATTCAAAGGGCATCAAAAAGTGGATCCTTTTCGCCTTTTCCGTGCCCTTCATCTTTTCCTTCTACGTTTCCCTTACAGTGGACGTTACGGTCAACCACAAGTACATCATGATCTCCATCATGCTCATGAACATATTTGCGGCGGCTCTTGTGACAAAGCTGTACGAGAACAGGTCGGGATGGGTGAAGCTCCTTGCAACGGTTATAGTCATCCTGATGACGATCACAGGCGTTTACGACTTTACAACAGTTATGAAGAAAAACAACCCGCAGAACGGCTACCTTGTGTACCAGATGCAGGATCCGCTTGTAGACTGGATCTCCGAGAACACAACATCCCAGGATATATTCCTTACTTCGCATTATGCGCTGTCAAGGCCTGTACTCGGCGGGGCGATGCTTTACCAGGGACATGCTTACTATCCGCTCACCGCGGGCTACGACACAAATCTCAGGTACAGACTGTCTAAGAAGATGTTTGAGTGTACATCGAGGACAGAGCTTATAAAGATGATCCGGGAAAACCTTATAACTTACGTCATCATCGACTCTGACGCCCGTACAACAGGAGATTTTAATCTTAACGAAGAACTCTTCAAATCCACCTTCGAGTGTGTCTACACCGAGGGCGACGGAAACTGGAAGATAGATATTTACGACACATCAAAACTGAAAGCAGAATGATTCGGAGGTTTACATATGGACAAATTATATATCGTTATACCGGCATATAACGAGGAAGAAAATATCGAAGAAGTAGTTAAAGACTGGTATCCGATCGTAGAGAAGGTTGGGAACGGCTCAAAGCTTGTGATCATCAACGATGGCAGCAAGGATTCCACCTATGAGAAAATGCTCACCCTTAAGGAAGGCAGGCCCCAGTTCGAGCCCCTCACAAAGGAAAACGGCGGTCACGGCGCAACTGTGCTCTACGGCTACAATTACGCCATAAAAGAGGGCGCGGACTACATCTTCCAGACAGATTCCGACGGGCAGACACTTCCCGAGGAGTTCTGGCCCTTCTGGGAGCTCAGGGAGCAGTACGCCATGGTAATCGGACACAGAAAAGGGCGTCAGGACGGCTTCTCAAGGAAAGTGGTAACAAAGGTCCTTAAGCTTGTGTGCCTGTTAAGCTTCCATGTCAACCTTACGGATGCCAACACACCCTTCCGTCTTATGCAGCGCGAGCCGCTTGCGGACGCACTCAAGGATGTGCCTGCGGACCACAACCTGTCAAACGTGCTTGTTTCTGTTGTTTTCGCAAAGAAGAAGCTGCCTGTGAAGTATATCAGGATCACCTTCAGGCCCAGACAGGGCGGTGTCAACTCCATTAATCTCAAAAAGATCTTCAAGATCGGAAAAAAGGCATGGAAAGACTTCCGTGCCATCAATAAAGTTCTTAAGTAATACAGGGGGATGTTCCAAATGGAATCATCGGGTTCTAAACGTTCTTATATAGTTAAGTCGGGCGTAGTGATCGTCCTGTTCATAATAGCAGCAAACACCTTCAGAAGGCTGATGGGGCAGGATTTTACCGCTCTTATGAGGTGGTGGGCTGCGCTCCTTCTTGTGGGCCTTGGCTTTATGCCTCTTACCATGACCATGTTCAAACGCTTCAGGGACAAGGGCTGGCTCTTTTCAAAGACCATCGGCGTTGCTGTAAGCGCCTGGGTGGTCTGGTTCCTTTCATCGGCCCATATTGTCAGGTTCACCGTGGGAAACTGCTTTATCCTGACCGCAGTCTGCATCGTCTGCAACGTTTTTCTTGTGGCGGGTGTCAGGCTTTTCGGAAAGAATGAGGAGGGTAAGCCCGGTAGCCTTGAGAGGACTTTTGGAAAGTTCGACCTTGATACATGTTTTTCCGTGCTCATGAGCGAGCTTGTTTTCTTTACTGCTTTCGCGTTCTGGTCATACCTTCGCTGCTTCAAACCTGAGATCCTTGGGAACACCGAAAAGTTCATGGATTACGGTCTTATGACCAGCATCGACAGGGCCATGTATATGCCCGCAGAGGATATCTGGCTCTCCGGAAACCCTATCAACTACTACTATCTTGGACAGTATATAGCTGTCTTCATCAAGCGCATAAGCGGCGTGGAGATGAAGGATGCCTACACCCTTGCCCTCATGATGATCGCGGGCTTTGCAACTGCAATGCCTTATTCCATCATGAACCAGGTTGCGGGCGATTACATCAAGAAAGAGAACATCAGCACAAAGAACGGCAGGATCGTAAGGGAAGACAAGCCCCAGAAGTGGTATACACAGCTTATCGGCCTGTTTGCCGGCATTTCCGTGTGCTTCGCCGGAAATATGCATTATACCATCGTTGACGGCCTTGTTATCAACGGAAAGATGACTACGCTCCGCAAGCTTTTAAGCATAGAGCGTGAATCCTACTGGTTCCCGGATGCCACCCGTTACATCGGCTATACGCCGGATACAAACGACAAGACCATCCACGAGTTCCCGTCATACTCGTTTGTCCTCGGCGACCTGCACGCCCACGTTATCAATATCATGTTCGTGCTCACGGTGGTGTCTATCCTTTACACCATCCTCCAATACAGGAAAGAGCGGATGGATTCCTTCAGGACCCTCGGCGTGGATTCCATAGAAGGGTTTGACATCAAAAAGCCCGGCGACATAAAGAAAATGCTCCTTACCGAGATCCTGACTCCTCAGGTATTCCTTCTGGGCTTCTTTATCGGCTTTTTCCATATGACGAATTTCTGGGATTTCCCG
>JAGDCQ010000004.1 GCA_017958465.1 Lachnospiraceae bacterium | reverse complement strand
GAGTTTTTCTCGTTTTCGCAGCCTCCGGTGCTAAGCCTTTCATCGCTTTCGCCGCCCTCACCGCTGTTGGATTTGCCGTGAAGCCTGTTCATGGCTACGGCCAGTGTTTCATGGGCTTCCTGTGAAATGGAACCATAAGACATAGCGCCTGTCTTGAACCGCTTTACGATCTCTTCCTCAGGCTCAACCTCCTCAAGAGGCACTTCCTTATCCGCCGGTACAAAATCCAGCAGTGACCTTAAATATCCTGTCTTTTCCGCATCCGCAAGCTTTGTGTACTGCTTGAATTTTGCGTAATTTCCTTCTCTTGTGGCAGTCTGGAGCGCATGTATAGTCTCAGGGTTATACCTGTGGCTCTCGCCGCCGCTTCTCTCCTTATGGCGTCCGAAGGCCTTAAGCTCAGCATCCGTTGCAAGCCCAAGGGGATCGAAAGCTCGGCTGTGCTGCTGGTCGGTAGCCCGTCCGATGTCATCCAGCGTGATACCGCCTATACGGCTCACTGTGCCTGTAAAATACTCGTCCGTTACCTCTGCGGAGATACCAACGGCTTCAAACATCTTACTGCCCTGGTAGGACTGTATTGTGGAGATGCCCATCTTGGAGGCTATCTTAACTATGCCGAAAAGGATCGCATTATCATAATCTTCTACTGCTGCATAGTAGTCTTTATCAAGCAGCCCGTCCTCTATAAGCTCCATTATGGTAGCGTGGGCAAGATACGGGTTTACGGCCGAAGCGCCAAACCCGAGAAGCGTAGCGAAATGGTGCACCTGCCTGGGTTCCCCGGACTCTAATATCAGGGACATGGCCGTACATTTCCTTGTGTCGACAAGGTGCTTGTGCACCGCTGCAACGGCAAGGAGTGAAGGCAGCGCCACATGGTTCTCGTCTACGCCCCTGTCCGAAAGGATCAGGATATTCGCGCCGTTCCTGTAGGCCTTATCAACCTCTATGAACAGCTGCTTGAGCACGCGCTTCATGGGCGTACTCTTGTAAAAGAGGGTGGAAACCCTTGCTACCGTAAAGCCTTCGTGCTTCATATTCTCGATCTTAAGGAGATCAAGATCCGTAAGGATGGGGTTGTTTATCTTAAGAACATGGCAGTTTTCGGGCTTTTCCTGAAGCAGGTTTCCGTTCTTCCCAAGATAAACGGTCCGCGATGTGACTATTTCCTCGCGCTGCGCATCTATGGGCGGGTTTGTGACCTGCGCGAACTGCTGCTTGAAATAATAAAACAGCGGCTGGTAACTGTCCGAAAGCACAGCAATAGGCGTATCTACGCCCATTGAGCCTATCTGTTCCGTCCCGGTGAGGGCCATATTGCGGATACCGTCACGGTAATCCTCCCAGGTATAGCCGAAGGCCTTCTGAAGCTTTTTCCTGTGATCGCCCGAAAGCTCAGGCACTTTTTTGTTAGGTATCTTAAGCTCCCTGAGTGGAAGGAGGTTGCTGTCGAGCCACTCGCCGTAAGGGCTTGAGAGAGCGTACTTTTCCTTTAATTCTTCGTCGTAATAGATCCGCTTTGTCTTTGTGTCCGCAAGAAGGATCTTCCCGGGATGAAGGCGTTCCTTTTTGATGATGTGCTTTTCGTCCACAGGCAGCACACCGGCCTCAGAGGAGAGGATAAGCCTGCCGTCGTCCGTCACAAGGTACCTTGAAGGCCTCAGTCCGTTACGGTCGAGGATCGCACCCATGGAGTCGCCGTCGGAGAAGAGGATGGATGCGGGTCCGTCCCAGGGCTCCATCATGGTAGCGTAATACTGGTAAAAATCGCGTTCTTCAGGGGAAAGGGTCTCATTATGTGACCAGGGCTCAGGCACAAGTATCATAGCAGCAAGAGGAAGGTCCAGACCGCTCATGAGCAGGAATTCCAGTGTGTTGTCAAGCATGGCGGAATCGGACCCGCTCTGGGAGATGACAGGAAGCACCTTTGTCATATCCTCATCGCTGAAAGCCGCCGTGTGCATGGTCTCTTCGCGCGCCAGCATCTTGTCGGCATTGCCCTTTATGGTGTTGATCTCGCCGTTGTGTACAAGAAGGCGGTTGGGATGGGCACGGTTCCAGCTGGGCTCTGTGTTTGTTGAAAAACGGGAGTGGACCATGGCGATAGCGGACTCGTAGTCCTCATCCTCAAGGTCTCTGTAGAAAGAGCGCAGCTGTCCCACAAGGAACATGCCCTTGTAAACTATGGTCCTGCAGGAAAGTGACGGAACGTACGTATTTACACAGCTCTGCTCAAATTCACGCCGTACAACGTAGAGCATCCTGTCAAAATCCAGGTCCGTCTTTGCGCTTGCGGGACGCGCGATGAAAACCTGATAGATCCCGGGCATGCAGTCCCTTGCTTTTTCGCCGAGGACTTCCGGGGCAGAATCAACTTTACGCCAGCCGAGGATCTTAAGGCCGGCTTTTCCCGTTATTATCTCAAACAGAGACCTTGCCTGGCGCATATCAAGGTCCTTTGAAGGGAAAAAGAACATGCCAACGCCATAGGAACGGGGACCGCCAAGAGTTACGCCCTGTTCCTTCATTTTCTTCACAAAGAATCTGTGAGGGATCTGGGTCAGGATCCCGACACCGTCACCCACTTTGCCGTCCGCGTCCTTTCCTGCCCTGTGTTCAAGGTTTTCAACGATCGAAAGGGCATCGCATACTATGCCGTGGCTTGCCCTGCCCTCAATATCTATGATGGCGCCGATACCGCAATTATCATGTTCAAAGCTGTCCGAATACAGCCCTTTCTTTGCAATTGTTTCAAAAAGTCCCGACATCACTGACCTCCATACGACTTGAATTTCAAAAAAAAGAGACACCACGGACGATACGTGGCGCCTTTGCCAAAAAAAGGGCGCCTTGGACTATGCCAAGACGCCTTTGCCTTTATTCTGTGATGATAGCTCTATCGCAGCAGAATGTCAAGCACTTTTTTCGGTTTTATTCCACATCCTGCAGTGCAGCAGTATTCTCTTCGCCTGTACGGATCTTGACCACTCTGCTTACAGGATATACAAAGATCTTACCGTCACCGATGTGACCTGTGTAAAGGGCCTTCTTTGCGGCTTCGATAACAGCATCTACAGGGATCTCGCTGACAACGACTTCAAGTTTTACCTTAGGAAGGAGTGTTGCGTCGATCTCAACGCCACGGTATTTCTCACCGGCACCCTTCTGGACGCCGCAGCCCATAACCTGTGTAACTGTCATGCCTGTTACGCCAAGGTCGTTCATGGCACGTTTTAAGACTTCATATCTTGAGAGCTTTGCAATAATGACAACCTTCGATATACCTGTAGTAAACGCCTCCGGGATACCTGCGTCCGCCCTTACGACCGGCACTGCGGCTGCTCTCTGGGCCTTGCTTGCCTCTGCGTAGTTGTCGGCGCCAAGGTTGGTGTTCTCGTTTACGTTCATTGTCATGGTGTTGGAAATATCCATGATGGAGAAGCCTGCATATGCAGAAGGAAGGCCGTGCTCTGTAGCATCAAGACCTGTGATCTCCTCTTCTTCGGATACCCTGAGGCCGATGGTCTTCTTGATGATGAAGAATGCGATAAAGATAGTAACAATGGTCCATGCTGCAGTGATACCGATACCTGCAAGCTGTAATCCAAGCTGTTTTACACCGCCGCCGTAGAAGAGACCTTTTTCGATCCCGGCAAGTGCAAATCCGGGTGCTGTATCTGTTGCAAAGAGTCCTACAGCGATAGTTCCCCAGATACCGTTGAGCATATGTACCGCAACAGCACCAACAGGGTCATCTACGTGAGTTACATTATCATTGAACCAAACACCGAATACAACAAGGAGTCCGGCAATAGCGCCGATGATGGCTGCGCCCGCGCAGTCTGTTACATCGCAGGGTGCTGTGATCGCTACAAGACCTGCAAGAGAGGCGTTGAGACACATAGAAACATCGGGTTTACCGTATTTAACCCAGGTAAATATCATACAAACTACGGTAGCAACTGCAGGCGCTACGGTCGTTGTAAGGAAAACAGAACCGAGTGTTGCCACATCTGTAGCGGCTGCGCCGTTGAAGCCGTACCAGCCAAGCCAGAGGATGAATACGCCAAGGGCTGCGATAACAAGGTTGTGACCGGGAAATGCATTAACTTTTGTAACTTTGCCTTTGCTGTCGCGCTCGTATTTACCGATGCGCGGTCCAAGCATCCAGGCGCCGATAAATGCACAGATACCGCCTACCATGTGGATACAGTTGGAACCTGCGTAATCATGGAAGCCCCAGTCGGCAAGGAAGCCGCCGCCCCAGGTCCAGTGCGCTTCGATAGGATAGATAACGGCAGAAATGACTGCTGAATAAACACAATAGCTTGAAAACTTAGTTCTCTCTGCCATGGAACCCGAAACTATAGTAGCCGTTGTGGCACAGAAAACAAGGTTGAACACGAACATAGAATAATCGAAATCGCCGTACTTAGTGAATACGTCAAAGTTTATGCTGCCTGTAAAACCGCCAAGTACGTTTTTTCCGAGCATCAGGGAGGCACCGCAGATAAACCACATTACAGTACCGATACAAAAATCCATAAGGTTCTTCATGATGATGTTTCCGGAGTTCTTTGCCCTTGTAAAGCCCGCTTCGCACATTGCAAAGCCTGCCTGCATCCAGAACACCAGAGCTGCTCCTATAAGGAACCATACCGCAAAAATCTCGCCGTCAAGGCCTTCAAATAACTTCATGATCTCTTCTGTCATAATCTTTCCTCCTAAAAAAGAAGCCACCCCACAACAGGTTCCACGCCGTTGTGGGATGACTTAGTATCACATCATTAATATACGCTGAAAAGTAATTTACCGTAGCTCGGGAACGGCCAGCATTCCTCGCTTGCAAGCATCTCTGCCTCATCTACGTGTTTTCTTAAATGTTCCATCTTCGGGATCAGATCGTCCCTGATAAACTCTGATGTCTTGAGCACGCTGTCGAAGTTTTTAAGCTCATCGATGGCCTTTTCAAGGTCCTTCACACGCTCAAGGATGTAATCCGTAAGCTCCGAAAGCCGCTCCATGGTCGATATCTCGTAATTGCACTTAACATTGCTGCTTACCGACTTCATAAGGGATGTGGTCTTTGCAAGGTTGTACAGATATCCTTCGATGGCGGGAAGGTAGCTCTTCCTTACCATATCCACCATGGTGTGTGCCTCGATGCTCACTGTCTTGCAGTAGTTCTCAAGCATGATCTCGCATCTCGACTTAAGCTCTGTCTCCGTGAACACCTTATGTGCAAGGAGCATATCCATGTTCTTCTTGTCAAGAAGATGAGGCATAGCGTCGGGAGTTGTCT
Organism: Lachnospiraceae bacterium; assembly: GCA_017958465.1. Lineage (GTDB taxonomy): Bacteria > Bacillota > Clostridia > Lachnospirales > Lachnospiraceae > SZUA-448. The sequence goes on along the minus strand of JAGDCQ010000004.1, from coordinate 18,286 downwards.
TGTAGTTTGAAAGACCTCTTACCTCGGTAGCTTCCTTAACCCAGGCATCCGTGTAACCGTTGCCGTTAAAGAGTATCCTCTCGTGATCCTTGATGGTCTCCTTGATGAGCTCGTGGAGCGCGCTCTCGAAATCCGATACACCTTCAAGCCTGTCTGCAAAAATCTTAAGGCTTTCCGCAACAGCCGCATTCAGCATGATATTGCAGCAGGCGATGCTGTTGGAGGAGCCAAGCGACCTGAACTCGAACTTGTTGCCGGTGAAAGCGAAAGGCGAAGTCCTGTTCCTGTCGGTGGTGTCTCTCGAGAACCTCGGAAGAACGTGTACTCCGAGCTTCAGCACCTCTTTTTCCTTGCCAACGTAAGGAGTGTCATTCTTGATGGCATCAAGGATGGCTGTAAGCTCGTCACCAAGGAACATGGAGATGATGGCGGGCGGTGCCTCATTTGCGCCAAGCCTGTGGTCGTTTCCTGCAGTAGCAACCGAAAGCCTGAGCAGATCCTGATAATCGTCTACCGCCTTAATGACTGCACACAGGAAAAGCAGGAACTGTGCATTTTCATGAGGAGTTTCGCCAGGTGACAGGAGGTTCACACCTTCATTTGTTGCCATGGACCAGTTGTTATGCTTACCTGAACCGTTAACTCCCGCAAAAGGCTTTTCATGGAGCAGGCACACCATTCCGTGCTTTCTTGCAACCTTCTGCATGATCTCCATTGTAAGCTGGTTCTTATCCGTCGCAACGTTGGTGGTGGAAAAGATGGGTGCAAGCTCATGCTGCGCAGGTGCTACCTCGTTGTGCTCTGTCTTTGCAAGGATACCCAGCTTCCAGAGCTCTTCGTTCAGCTCTTCCATGAAGGCCGTAACTCTCGGCTTGATGGCTCCGAAGTAGTGATCGTCAAGCTCCTGGCCTTTTGGAGGCATTGCTCCGAAAAGTGTACGCCCGGTGTATTTAAGGTCCGGCCTCTGCTCATACATTTTCTCGTCGATAAGGAAGTATTCCTGCTCGGGACCAACGCTTGTACGAACGTATTTTACTTCTTTACCGAAGAGTTTGAGCACTCTCTTTGCCTGCTTATCAAGGGCCTGCATGGAGCGCAGGAGCGGTGTCTTTTTATCCAGTGCGTCACCGCCGTAGGAACAGAAGGCAGTGGGGATGCAAAGTGTATGATCCTTGATAAATGCGTAAGATGTAGGATCCCAGGCTGTGTAGCCCCTGGCCTCGAAGGTTGCGCGAAGGCCTCCTGAAGGGAAGGAAGAAGCATCCGGCTCGCCTTTTATAAGCTCCTTGCCGGAGAACTCCATTATCACACCGCCGTCCGGAGAAGGAGAAATAAAACTGTCATGCTTTTCGGCTGTTATGCCGGTCAGAGGCTGGAACCAGTGGGTAAAGTGGGTTGCGCCGTTCTCTACCGCCCATGCCTTCATTTCCTTTGCTACCGCCTCGGCTACCTTTTCATCGAGATCCGCGTTTTCATCTATCGTTTTTTTCAATGAATTGTATACCTTTTCGGTAAGCCTTGCCTTCATTACCCTGTCATCAAAAACTTTTGAGCCAAACAGCTCCGGTACAGTCTTTTTTTCCATACTTTTTTCTCCGTTTCTTTTTTTATAAAAAGCGTCTCCGATCCCGCAGATCAGAGACGCCTTTGTCTCATGTTTTTATTTCCCGCTTTCACCGTAGTTTGAAAGCACTCTTGCGGACGGGTCGGTAACATTGCAGCCTTCCCAGTTCCTGTTTGGCATCCAGAAATCTTTTACCATTTCTGCCTGCCCCGGGTAATACTTTTCGAACAGATCCCTGTAGAGAAGGGACTCCTTTGTGAAGGGAGCCGCAAACCCGTATTTCTTTATCCCTCCACGGAACTCCTCATCCGTATAGCAGCTTTCCGCGTACTCAGTGAGGTCGTCCTTCAGGGAGTGCCCCACAGCGTCGGAGAAGGCGGCTTTTTCGCGCCAGAGGATCCGGTCCGGTATAAGCCCGTCCTTTTCAAACGCGTGCCTTAAAAGGTATTTCCCGATGCCGTAGCGGTTCATCTTTTTCTCGGGATCTATGGCCATACAGTATTCCACATAGTCAAGATCTCCGAACGGCACCCTTGCTTCCAGTGAATTAGAGCTTATGCAGCGGTCCGCCCTTAAAACGTCGTACATGTGGATCTCTTCGATCCTCTTCTGCGCTTCTTTCTGAAACTCAGCTGCATCCGGCGCAAAGTCCGTGTATTTATAGCCGAACAGCTCATCGGATATCTCGCCGGTGAGGATCACCCGCACATCGGAAGTCTCGTGGATGGCCTTGCACACCAGATACATTCCGAGGGAAGCCCTGATAGTCGTGATATCGTAGGTTGCAAGCACTTCTATGACTGTTTCCAGCGCATCCAGCACATCCTTTTTTGTGATGATCACTTCGTGATGGTCCGCTCCGATGTAATCCGCAACCTCTTTTGCATACTTAAGGTCGATGGCGTCTGTATCCATGCCTATGGCCCAGGTCTTAAGAGGCTTGTTTGAAAGCTTTGCAGCTATTCCGCACACCAGGGAGGAATCCAGACCGCCGGAAAGGAGGAAGCCCACGGGAGCGTCGGAATCCAGCCTTTTCTTTACGCCCTCCGTCAGGAGCCTGTTTATGTTTGCCCCTATCGTATCTACGTCGTCCATGCAAACTGCTTTCACCTTTGTCATATCCCTGTAGCAGGTGAACTTCCCGTTTTTGAAGAAGTGTCCGGGAGGGAAAGGCAGGATCTTGTCAACAAGACCTTTCAGGTTTTTCGGCTCGGAGGCGAAAGCGTAAGTCCCGTCCTTCACGCCGTAATACAGCGGCCTGATGCCTATCGGATCTCTTGCGGCAATGTAGTCGCCGCTTGCGGCATCAAAGAGGATCATGGCAAATTCGGCATCCAGCTTTTCAAACATCCCTGTTCCGTACTCACGGTACAGTGCCGCAAGTATCTCACAATCCGAATCGCTCCTGAAGAGATAACCCTTATTTATAAGCTCTTCTTTTATCTTTCTGAACCCGTAGATCTCACCGTTACATACAAAAGCAAGATCGCCCTTTGCAAGCCCCGGCAGATCTCCTGCCACGGTCACGGCCTCAACAGGATCGAGGCTTCTTGAACCCTCAAACACAAAGGGCTGCATGCCGGTTTCATCAAGACCCATGATCGAAAGCCTGTTGAAAGCCAGCCAGCCGCTGCCGGTGTTTAGCACCCTCCTTGCATCCGGGCCTCTTGACGCTGTCTTGTCTATAGCTCTCTCTATATCGCTGTATTCAAACTTCTGTCCGCAGACACCAAGGATAGAACACATTTTTTCTCCTTCCGCGTGCCACTTTTGACACAGCTTTCGAGCATAGAAAAAGGCGCCTTGGATAGTGTCCAAGACGCCTTTGTCTTTTATAGTTCGTTATGATAACGTTCTCTAATACATTTGTCAAGAGGTTTTTTAAACTTTTTTATCTTTTTTTAATCGGCGGCTGTAAGCTTGCGCTCAAAGCGGTCTTTTCTTGTATCTTTTGGGATACCCGAAGGGTATTCACCGTCAAAGCAGGCACTGCAGAATCTTTCGCAGCCGCTCATCTCCTTTAGGCACCCGATGGGCAGAAAGCCGATGGAATCGGCCCCGATGAGCTCTGCTATCTGTTCCGGCGTATGATGGTTCGCTATAAGGTTGTCCTCAGAATCTATATCGACACCGTAAAAGCAGGGATGCCTGAAGGGTGGTGAGGAGATCCTTAAGTGTATCTCTTTTGCCCCGGCCTCCCGCAGAATGTTGATGATACGCTTGCTCGTCGTACCGCGCACTATGGAATCGTCTATCAGCACTACACGCTTCCCTTTGAGCACGCGCCTTACAGGGCTGAGCTTGATCCTGACCGTGTCCGTGCGCAGTCCCTGCGAAGGCGCTATAAAGCTCCTGCCCACATATTTGTTCTTTATGAGGCCGATTTCGTAGGGGATCCCGCTCTCCTGCGCAAACCCGAGAGCCGCATCCAGGCCCGAATCCGGAACCCCAACGACAACATCTGCATCCGCCGGGAACTCCCTTGCAAGGATCCTCCCCGCACTTACTCTTGTCTCGTGCACCGAAACACCGTCTATGGTGGAATCCGGCCTTGCAAAATAAATATATTCAAAGATGCACGGGCTTATGGCTTTTCCGCAGTCTTCCCTGTAGGAGACAGGCTCCGCACCCGGTTTTTCCGTTGAGAAAACAAGCATTTCCCCGGGCTCGACATCTCTTATGAAGGAAGCACCCACGGCATCAAGAGCGCAGCTCTCAGAGGCCACTACATAAGCCCCGTCTTTCCTCTTGCCGTAGCAAAGCGGCCTAAAGCCCTTAGGATCGCGCACTGCGATCAGCTTGGTGGCGGACATCATAACAAGACTGAAAGCCCCCTCAAGGTACTTTACCGCGCTTTGCACGGCCTGTTCTATGCTCCGTGTCTTAAGCCTTTCCCTGGTGATCATATAGCAGATGGTCTCTGTATCGCTCGTCGAATGGAAGATCGCCCCCGTAAGCTCCAGCTTGTCCCTGAGTTCAAGGGCGTTAGTAAGGTTGCCGTTGTGGCTTAAAGCCAGGTTTCCTTTCTGGTGGCTCACTACCATAGGCTGGATATTGCTTAAGGTATTGCCTCCCGTTGTACCGTATCTGACATGTCCTATGGCCATCTTTCCGCCCGGGAAGTCTATAAGTTCCGACTCCGTAAACACCTCGCCCACCAGTCCAAGATCCTTATGAGCGGCAAAAACACCATCATCATTAACAACTATGCCACAGCTCTCCTGCCCCCGGTGCTGAAGGGCATACAGCCCATAATAGACGTCTTCGGCGATATTTTCCCTTCTATCCCCTATAATTCCGAATACTCCGCATTCTTCATGGATACCCATCTTTTTCGACCTTTCTCTTCTGTGAGGTTCAAAAAAAGACGCCCGTTTCCCCAACACCTGCCGGGGAAGCGAACGTCTTTGTTCATGAGCCGGATTATACATTATTACTTTTTTGTTGTCAACCTTCAATGGATTGAGAAGTTAAACATATCCCGAGCGGTACAGCCCGCTCTGCCTCACTCTTGTCGGCTTTGTTGCGGTCTGAGATCTTGAGTTTGCGACTGCCGTTGAGAAGGAGCTGCGCAGATCCGCCGCCGTCAAGGTGAACTGCATTATACAGTCCGATATCCTCGCAGATATCAGCCATTTCCTTAAGGCTGGCGCCGCAGGATTCGACGCCGGGCTCGTAATTAAACTTGCTCTTGCCCTCTGCCCACACAAGAGAGAGTCTCCCGTCTTTTAATGCCCCTATGACCATTCTCGGAGCCCTTGCTCTTTCAAAATCGACAGGAAAAAGGGTCGGCGGGTATTTGACCGTCCAAAGCTTCTTTATGTTGTAGAACTTGGCCCTGAAATTCAGGACTTTTTCTCCTTCGATCACAGCCGGGTTCCCTGCCGCTACGGCAAACCTCACATCTTCCAGGCCCTCATAGGCCACAGGTGCGTCAACAAAGCCAAAAAACTTTTCATCATCCAAAAGGTCCACAAACCTTTTTTGGCGCATGTCAAGCCTGATAACAAAGCCTGATGCCGGTATGACAGTATTTCCACCTCTTTTGACAGCCCTAACCTTCCTTCCGACTATCACGAGCTCTGCACAACTTTCCCGTGACGCGGCAGGCGTTTTTGCCCTGCCGGGCCTTTCAAAGAATGAAACTCCCTCACTGCCGTTCTTAAACTTAAAGCCTCCAACTGAGACACAAAGGTCATCAAGTGTGATCTTTTCTATCGCAACATTACCGTTTTTCCGGACTGCAAAGGCCTCCCGCCCAAAAAGCGGCGGAGTGAGGACCGTTCCTTCTTCAACTGTAAGTCCTATTGGGGTTCCGATACAGTCATATGCAGAAGCCACATCAAAGGAATCCATTACAAAGAAAGTGGAATTCGCACGTATTTCAGCGTCTTTTTCAGACTCCGAGAGCAATCCGAAGTCATTTGAAACGGGGAGAAACTTGTTGTAGGGCAGCTTTCCGCAGACTACTTTTGCAAATCCTCTGCTCTTCAGATACTCGTAAAACTCAAGGACTGCTCCGCCCGCACCTGCGCTTTTTCGTTCAAAGACACTTCCGTCCCGCCTTATACGGAGCGCCTCCCTGAAGGCAACGGTGACTTTGTTAAGGTCATCCGCCAAAACGCCGTACCTGTTTTCGAAAGCCCTGCAGAACTCAAGTACTTTCTCCGGTACCTCTATCCCTTCCGGAAGACAAAAATGCATCATCCTTCCAAAGATGATGGGGAGCCTTGGCACAGTGAAAGTCCTGTAAAGAGTGCATATCCTCTCAAAAGCCAAAGGGTTATGACGGGGCTTGAAAAACCTGAATCCAAGCCCCTTTTCGAGGATCACCGTATGCACCCTCTGGATCTCCCCGTTATCGTATTCATATGTCTTAACAAAAGAATCCATCTGTTTTCCTACAGCTATTACTTTTCAGCGGCCTTGCCAAACCTGCCCGCAAGCTCTTTTTCGGCCTCTTCCCTGCTTATCTCGCCGTTATTGTATTTCGACATGGTCTGGACGTCGCCGGTCCTGAGCTTGAAGAAAAAGATGAGGATAAGGACCGCAACAAGGAAGCCTGCGGCGGGAAGGAGGTTGAAAAGCTTCCACACGCCGTCCGCAACGCCTTCGGGCTGGGCCGCGTTTTCGCCTTCCACAAACCCGATCCTCGAAAGGGAGAAAAGAACTATGGAGCCTATCAGGGCGTTTTTCAGCTTAGCAACAAAGCACTGAAGGGAGAAGGTAATACCCGCTGCCCTCGTGCCGGATTTGTATGTGCCGTACTCCACCGTATCCGCGATCAGCATATATATGATTACCTGCCAGAAGCCAAGGCCCGTGCACTTTAGCATAACCATAACCAGCGCCCCCGCAACACTGCCGTATCCCACAAAGAAGGATGCCACATCCATCACGATGGCAAACACAAGACCAACGCAGAGAACGTTGAATTTGTCCCACTTCCTTGCAAGTACCGGAACAAGCGCCGATACAAGAATGACGGAAAGCGCCACGCCGCCGGCTATGAGCGTCGCCATATCCTCACGTCCAAGGCAGATACGCCCCATGTAGATGGCCATTTTCTGCTCTACGCTGGAAAGCCCGAGCAAAAGCATGGCGATAAGCGCGACTATAAGGTATCTGTTGTGACGCAGATATTTGAGCATTTCCCTGAAGCCCGGGTTTTCCTGGGCTTTTGCCGCTTCCGTGTGACGCTCTTTTGAGAAGAACAGGAGCGGGATCATAAGAATGACGGAAACCACCACAAATACTATGCAGGATGTAAGCCAGCCAAGCCTTGGACGGACCAAAGGGATGATGACCGTCGCAACCGTCCCGCCGACCATTGCCCAGAGCTTTCCACCCGCAATTATCGACGTCCTTTCGGTCACGTTTGACGTCATTACCGTAGTTAACGCAAACACAGGCGTATCCTGTATCGTGTAGGCTGCGTCAAAGAGAATGTAGGCGATCAGGAACCATACCACTTTTCCCGTGGATGGCATGGATTCCGGGATCGCAAAAAGCGCTACCGTCGTTATTCCAAGGGCTGAAACACCGACCCTGATCCAGGGGATGAATTTCTGCCCGTTCTTAAAGGTGTACCTGTCCACGATATAGCCGAACAGCACGTCATTCACGGCATCCCAGAGCTTAGGGATGATGAGGATGGCGGCAGCCGTAGCCGCCGCTATCCCTATGTCCGTGAGAAATGTTTCAATGTAGCCCGCAAACCCCCATAACAGGTTCTGGCCAAGAAAGAAAATACAATAAGCCCAGTACTCTTTCTTTGTTGTCTGATACCCCTCTTTGCTTTTCCCCATAAATACCTCCCGCGGTCTATTGTCAGTATTGAGCTTGAATAAGCCGCAAGGCTTATTCAAGCGATACTTATTGATGAGCGAAGCGAGTCAATAAGGGAGTTTGAATAAGTCCTTCGGACTTATTCGAACTCTATGGTCCCTGTGGGCTTCGCCGTAATGTCGTACAGGCAGCGGTTGATGCCCTTTACTTCATGTGTGATCCTGTACGAGATCTTTTCAAGGAGCTCCCAGTCCACTCTTTCGATAGTGGCAGACATGGCGTCTTTGGTGTTAACGGCGCGGATGATGCAAACCCACTCAAAGGCACGCTTTCCGTCCTTTACGCCTGTGGCCTTAAGGTCCGGAACAACCGTGAAGTACTGCCATACCTTCTTGTCAAGACCGGCGTTTTTGAACTCTTCCCTAAGGATAGCGTCGGACTCGCGGAGAGCCTCAAGACGATCCCTTGTGATGGCGCCGGTGCACCTTACTCCAAGGCCCGGGCCCGGGAAGGGCTGACGGTTGACCATTTCATCGGGAAGACCAAGTGCTGAGCCTACAACACGCACTTCGTCCTTGAAAAGGAGCTTTAACGGCTCTACAAGCTCAAGCTTGACCTCTTCCGGAAGGCCGCCAACATTGTGATGGGCCTTGATGCCGTCCTTGCTCTCGAGGATATCGGGATAGATGGTCCCCTGGCCCAGGAAGCCCACGCCTTCTATCTTTGCAGCCTCTTCATCAAATACTTTGATGAACTCGCCGCCTATTATCTTACGCTTCTGCTCGGGATCGCTCACACCCGCAAGAAGGTCGAGGAAGCGGTCTGTAGCGTCCACATACACAAGGTTTGCTCCGAGCTGCTTTGAAAAAACATCAATGACCATCTGGCTCTCGCCTTTGCGCATAAGGCCGTGGTTTACGTGGATGCAGGTAAGCTGTTTGCCCACAGCTTTTATCAAGAGCGCAGCCACAACAGAAGAATCGACGCCGCCAGACAGCGCCAAAAGGACTTTTCCGTCTCCTATCTGCTTTTGAAGGCTCTTCACCTGTTCTTCGATGAACTTGTCGGCCTGAGCTCTGGTCTCGATGCGCTCCATGGATTCGGGCCTGATGTTTTCACTGTTAGAGTAGTATTCACTTCTTTCGGACATGGTTGGGGTCCCTCCTGGTTTTTATTTGTTTTATTATAACACCTGCCTGTTTCACTTTCAAATGCAATATAGCAAAACGGTGCGGATCGCTCCGCACCGTTTTCTGCTTTATTCTACTGTAACACTTTTTGCAAGGTTTCTGGGTTTGTCCACGTCAAGGCCCTTTGCCACTGACAGGTAGTAGCCCATCAGCTGGAGCGGGATTATGGCGAGACTCACGGCAAACAGCGGCTCTGTCCTCGGGATGTAAACGGTGAAGTCCACCACATCCTCGATGGCGTAGTTTCCGTAAGTGGTAACGGCCATAAGGTATGCCCCGCGGCTCTTTACTTCCACAAGGTTTGAAAGCGTCTTCTCATAGAGCTTGCCCTGGGTAAGAAGGCCGATCACAAGGGTTCCGTCCTCGATAAGGCTGATAGTACCGTGTTTGAGCTCGCCTGCCGCATAGGCTTCGGAGTGAACATAGCTTATCTCCTTCATCTTGAGACTTCCCTCAAGGGATGCGGCATAGTCGATGCCTCGTCCGATAAAGAAGGCATCTTTAAGGATCGAGTATTTAGCGGCAAACCACTGGATTCGCTCCTTGTCCTCAAGGATCTTTTCGATCTTTCCGGGGATCGCGTTCAGTTCGCCGATATAGCCCTTCACCTGCTCTTCATTTATCTTCCCGCGGATAAGCGCAAAATACATGGCAAGGAGATCTGCGGCCACAAGCTGGGCGCTGTAGGCCTTTGTTGTTGCAACGGCTATCTCCGGGCCGGCGTAAGTGTACATAACATGGTCCGCTTCCCTGGCGATGGTGCTTCCAAGAACGTTTACAATACCAAGTGTGGGCGCATTCTTAGCCTTTGCCTCCCTGATGGCTGCAAGGGTGTCGGCCGTCTCCCCGGACTGGCTCACTGCTATCACAAGGGTTGAGTCCGAAAGGAGCGGATCTCTGTAGCGGAACTCCGAAGCAAGCTCCACGCGGACAGGGATCCCCGCAAGTGTCTCAAACACGTATTGGGCCACCATTCCCACATGGTAGGCGGAGCCGCAGGCAACGATATCGATATTTGTTATTTTCTTAATCTCTTCCTCGGTAATACCGACCTTCGAAAAGTCGATCTTACCATCGTTTGTATAGGCGTTTACAGTGTCCTGTACCGCCTTTGGCTGCTCATGGATCTCCTTGATCATGAAATGCTCAAAGCCGTTCTTTTCAGCGGCTTTTGCATCCCACTTGATCTCCACCGGCTCCTTTGTGACCACTTCACCGTCCAGGTTATAGAAAGTTACCTGGTCGTCCTTAAGGCAGGCCATCTCAAGGTTTCCGATGTAGTAAACGCTTCTTGTATACTTAAGGATAGCCGGAACATCGCTTGCGATGTAGGATTCACCTTTGCCCTCTCCGATGATGAGGGGGCTGTCCTTACGGGCAACGTATATCTCGCCGGGATATTCTTTGAACATGATGGCAAGAGCGTAAGACCCGCGGACGCGCACCATAGTCTTTGCTATGGCGTCGATGGGGCCGCCCTTGTATTTGTTGTAGTAATAGTCCACCAGCTTCACAAGAGCTTCCGTATCCGTCTCCGAGTAGAAGGAATAATCGTGACGCAGGAGTTTTTCCCTTATCTCCACGTAGTTTTCGATGATGCCGTTGTGAACCCCCACAACATTGCCGTCGTCGCTGCAATGAGGGTGAGCGTTTGTCTCACTGGGCTCGCCATGTGTAGCCCAGCGGGTGTGGCCGATGCCGCAGTTGCCTTTGAGGGTAGTTCCGTCAGAGGTCTTGTTTGCAAGTACCGAAAGACGGCCCTTTGCCTTAACTATCTCGACCTTACCTGCATCATTCCTCACTGCGAGGCCCGCCGAATCGTAGCCTCTGTACTCAAGTTTCGAAAGCCCCTCCAACAGGATGGGCGCTGCCTGTTTTTTCCCGCAATATCCAACAATTCCGCACATGATCTTCTCCTAGAAAGCAGTTTCTTTTATCCTCGATACGGCTTCCACCGCATCCTCATATTTTCCAAAGGCCGTGAGCCTGAAATACCCCTCGCCGTGGGCTCCGAAGCCTGCTCCGGGTGTCCCGACAATCTGCGCCTTTGCAAGCAGTTCGTCAAAGAACTCCCAGCTTGTAAGGCCCGAAGGCGTTTTAAGCCAGATATAAGGCGAGTTTACGCCGCCATAAACCGTAAAGCCCAAGGACTTAAGGTTTTCCCGGATATACTTTGCGTTATTGAGGTAAAATGCCACCTGGCCTGCAACCTGTTTTTTCCCTTCCTCGGAATAAACGGCTTCTCCGGCTCTCTGGACGATGTAAGGGGCACCGTTGTATTTCGTGCCGTGCCTCCTTGCCCAAAGTCCGTGCAGGGCGACCCCGCCGCGCTTAAGATCCTTCGGTACAACGGTGTAGCCGAGGCGAAGGCCCGTGAAACCGGCGTTTTTCGAGAAGGAATGGAGCTCGATGGCACATTCCCTTGCCCCCTCTATCTCGTAGATGGAGTGGGGGATGCCCTCCTCTGTGATATAAGCCTCATAAGCGGCATCATAGATGATCACCGCTCCTGTGGAATTTGCATAGTCGACCCACTTTTTAAGCTCGGCCTTTGTGATGGCAGCGCCTGTGGGGTTGTTGGGATAGCAAAGGTAGATGATGTCCGCCTTTTCCTTTGGAAGTTCGGGGCAAAAGCCGTTTCCTGCGTCGCAGGGAAGGTACAGGAACCTGCTGAAGGTCCCGGTTGCCTCGTCAAACTTTCCGTGCCTGCCTGCCATTATGTTTGAATCCACATATACAGGGTAGACAGGGTCGCAGACAGCAACAATGTTGTCCGGTCCGAATAACTCCTGGATATTGCCGGAATCGCTCTTTGCGCCGTCCGATACAAATATCTCATCGGCAGAAATATCGCAGTCGCGCGCCTTAAAGTCGTTTTCAGCGATAGCGTTACGAAGGAACTCGTAGCCAAGATCCGGTGCGTAGCCGCGGAAAGTAGCCGCATCTCCCATCTCGTCAACCGCTTTGTGGAGCGCATCCGTGACAGCGGGACACAGGGGAAGGGTCACATCGCCGATACCAAGCCTTATGATACGGCGGTCTTCATGTGTTTCGGAGTATTCGCGTACCTTTTTTGCTATCGTCGAAAAAAGGTAGCTTCCTCTCAGATCAAGATAATTTTTGTTTACTTCAGCCATTTTTATTCTCCATAGTGTTCGATAAGTGCCAAAACCATCCTTGCGGACTCAACAAGCGAGCGTCCGGCATCCATACTGTATTTCTGGATATAGCGGTAAGCCTCGGGCTCGGTCATCCCCTTTGCTTTCATGAGCCGGTGTTTCGCAACATCTATCTCCTGCTGTTCTGCAGCGCTCCTGTGCTTTCTTCTCAGGTTTTGCCCCGGGTCCGGCCTCAGGCGCAAAAAGCTTTCAACAGCAGTAAGAAGCTCAGTCATCTTAAAAGGGATCGGTACTTTCCGCATCCTCTCGGAAGAGAATTCCAGGGATGTATCTCCCGTGATCACGATCATATTAAACCCGCGGGGCAGGCATTCAAAGGTCTCCGCAAAGTTCATGTCCGGAAGGTTTTTCATGCAGATGACCACGCCTCCGGGCAGGCCGCTGGCAACCCCAAGGGTCTCCGCAGCACTCCTGCAGATGATCGTATCGGCGGAAAGATCGCCTTTTTTCAGCATCTCGGAAATCCTGTCGGCGTCCTCATGTTTTGGCATGGCGATAAGGACATTAGACATAGAACCTCCATCAGATGTTTACAAGGTATTTGCTGATCTCCCAATCCGAAACCTGCATCATGTATTCGTTCCACTCTTTTTTACGTATTGAAGTGTAGATGTCGATGAAATCGCTCCCGAGAGCCTTGCGGATCACATCATCCTTCTTAAGGTTCCTTAATGCGTCGTTAAGGTTGCCGGGAAGCTTCTGAGCGTTGAGGCTGTTCCTTATGTCGGGCTTGACCTGGCGTTCAATTCCGTCAAGACCGGCCGCTATGCAGGCTGCAAAGGCCGTGTAAGGGTTTGCGGCGGGATCCGGGAAGCGGACCTCCACCTTTGCCTCGGAAAACTTCCTGCAGAAGCGGACTGCAGCGCCGTTGTTGCTGTCAGACCATGTAACGCGTGAAGGCGCACCTTCTCCTCCCAGAAGGCGCTTGTAAGAATTGACTGTTGGATTTGTGATGGCGCAGAGCGCACCTGCGTGCTCAAGAATGCCGCCCACAAAGTATTTTGCTGTCTCACTCATCTTTCCGGCCTCATCAAACAGGTTTTTCCCGTCCCTGTAGAGTGAGAAATTGATATGCATACCGGAGCCCGGCACACCTATGACGGGCTTTGGCATAAAGGTCGCGTAAAGACCGAAACGCTTTGCGATGGACCTTACCGCAAACTTAAAGGTCATTACGGAATCGGCTATTGCAAGGCTCTCGCCCTGTTTGAAGTCGATCTCGTGCTGTCCGGGAGCCTTTTCGTGGTGAGAGGACTCGATCTCGAAGCCCATCTCCTCCAGGGCAAGGACCATATCACGCCTTGCGTTCTCCCCAAGGTCTGCGGGGCCTACGTCCAGGTAGCCTGCGGACTCGTGCGAGAGTGTGGTGGGGCGTCCGTCCTCGTCCGTGTGGAAAAGGAAGAACTCACACTCCGGGTTTATCATAAACGTGTAGCCCTTCTGCTCTGCCTCCTGCACTACATTTTTAAGGATAGTGCGTGACGACATTTCAAAGGGCGTGATAACGTAATCATCGTTTTCTGTTGCTGTTTCTCTGCCTATGTCGCAGATAAGCTTAGCGACCTTCCCCTGCTGCGGCCTCCAGGGCAGCGTAACAAAGGTATCAAGATCGGGGATGAGATATAAGTCGCTTGAAAAATCGTATTGGTCGTTAAAGGCTGCAGAGCCTGCAAACGAGTACATATTGTTAACAACACGGTCAAGCTGACCGGGAGTAACAGCCATATTTTTGAGGTTCCCGAGGGCATCCGTGAACTGGAGCCTTATGAACTCCACGTCTTCTTCGTCGATAAGCCGTATGATATCTTCTTTTGTTTTCATGTATTTTCTCCTTGATGCGGCAGGAAAAGCTGCCGTTAACGTAAAAACGGGCAGGGGAAAAAGCTCCCCCGCCCGTGGTAAGTGTCCAAAAAGCAGGCAAAACTTTGAAAAACGCTATCCTGCAATAAATGTGTGGGTCAGACGATACCCTGTGCCTTCATGGCATCGGCAACCTTAAGGAAGCCGGCGATTCTTGCGCCTGCTACATAGTTGCCGTCCATACCGTACTTCTTTGAAGCAGTGTGAAGGTTGTGGAAGATGTTTACCATGATGCCCTTAAGCTTAGCGTCAACCTCTTCGAAGGACCAGGAAAGCCTCTCGCTGTTCTGGCTCATCTCAAGTGCGGATGTAGCTACGCCGCCTGCGTTTGCAGCCTTGCCGGGAACAAAGTAAACCTTGTTGTTCTGAAGGTACTCTGTAGCATCTGCGGTTGTAGGCATATTTGCGCCCTCGCATACAGCGATAACGCCGTTTGCAACAAGCGTCTTTGCATCTTCAAGGTTAAGCTCGTTCTGGGTAGCGCAAGGAAGGGCAACGTCAACCTTAACTGTCCACTGGTTTGTGCCTTCTGCTGCCTTGTCGTGATACTGAGCCGAAGGACGCTTTGCAGCGTACTCGGTAAGACGTGCTCTCTTAACCTCTTTAACTTCCTTAAGAAGCTCAACATCGATTCCTTCGGGATCATAGATCCAGCCTGTGGAATCCGAGCAGGTAACGGGCTTAGCGCCAAGCTGGATAGCCTTCTCGATAGCGTAGATGGCAACGTTACCGGAGCCGGAAACAGCTACTGTCTTGCCTGCAAGAGCAACGCCGTTGCACTTGAGCATCTCTTCTGTCATGTAAAGAAGGCCGTAGCCTGTAGCTTCTTTTCTTGCAAGGGAGCCGCCGTAGCTTAAGCCCTTACCTGTAAGAACGCCTTCGTAAAGGCCTGTAAGCCTCTTGTACTGGCCGTACATAAAGCCGATCTCACGTGCGCCTGTTCCGATATCACCTGCGGGAACGTCTGTATCAGCGCCGATGTATTTGAAAAGCTCGGTCATAAAGCTCTGGCAGAATGCCATAACTTCTCTGTCGGATTTACCCTTGGGATCGAAGTCCGAACCACCCTTGCCGCCGCCGATAGGAAGGCCGGTAAGAGAGTTTTTGAAGATCTGCTCGAAACCAAGGAACTTAATGATACCAAGGTTTACCGAAGGGTGAAGGCGAAGGCCGCCCTTGTAAGGTCCGATAGCTGAGTTGAACTGGATACGGTATGCGTTGTTTACCTGCACCTGACCCTTATCATCTACCCACGGTACTCTGAAAAGAATCTGTCTTTCGGGTGTGGTAAGTCTCTCGAGAAGAGCGTCTTTTCTGTACTCTTCCTCATTTGCCTCGATAACGACACGAAGTGAATCAAGTACTTCCTTTACTGCCTGGTGGAACTCGGGCTGAGCGGGGTTTTGTGCTACAACGCGGTCATAGACCTCATCAACATACGACATATAAATGTCCTCCTAAAGATAATTCTAAAAAAAAGGCGTGCCGAAATAAGGGATCTCTAAACTCCCATCGGACGCCTTTGTCACGGTTGATTATATTATATGTTTTTTTAAAATGCAATACTTTTTTTATTTAAAGTGTTAAACCGCTATCGTGAGAAATATCAGACATTTATCACTGCGCTGATACCGAGTGCTTCCTTGCACATTTAACGTGATAAGCATATATCGGCTAATAGCGTGATCACAGATAGTCGTTGACAAATGAGAATCTCCATGCTATTATCTTTTCAAAGGAATGGGTTTTTGCCAAGTAAAGTCTATGACTCTAACGGGTTGCTCGTTTCTTTTTTTATGTCTATGATATCATACAGATACATTCTTCCGTTATTATCGTGACGTATCAGAAGCGAGGCATGAAAGAGATTATATCTTTCAACATTACCGTTCTCATCCAATACCGGCAAAGCAAATCTGGAATTATACCTGTACCACCCATAGCGCGCATTCCATTTGTGCTTTTCGCCTTGATTATCTTTATGGTGTTTATCCTGCGCAATCTCTATTAATTCAGGTATACCTTGGGTTGCGTTTGCTTTTGCCTTAGCCGCAGTTCCTTTCAAACCATGTGTATATTTGGAGCCGGTATACTCATCCGGAAAATCATTCCCAATAAATATGACATCATCCGATGACGCAATTTTGTAGAATTCACCTACGTATTCAGAAAGAAAACTCTTAATGGCATCCCAGTCAACAGACCGTTTTCCTTTGAATAATATCTTATTTACTTTGACAAATTCTTTCCCGTTCTGATCCAGAGCAATCTCAACATTTCTATTCATTGATCATTCCTTTATATTTTGAAGCATACTCATATATGCTACAAGGCGCTTCTTTTGTGCCTCTGACATTTCATGAAGCATCCGAAGTATCTTGACATCTATCTCGTCAGGTTCAATTTCAGTCTGTTCCAATGTACGATCAGGATTTCTGCCTACTAGCAATTCCACAGGAGAAATCCTTAGTGCCTCACAGATTACCTGTATTTTATCTGCTCCCGGATTTGTATTCTTTTTTTGCCAGTCATATATTGTATGCCTTGAGATTCCGGTCAAACGGGAAAGCTCAGGCATAGAGATATTCTTTTCCTTCATGATCTCAAACAGTCTTTCGCTTATGGTCATACTTGTCTCCTTGTGTTTGTATATACAAACATTATCACTTTTTCTTTCTCTCTTCAAGTTTTATTTTGTAAATAACACTGTTTTTATTACTTTTTGATTTGGAACGGCCAGAAACCTCACTATCAGGTGCAAAACGATGCGCAATGTGTGTTGCATTGACGGGTGCATTGACAAGGTTTAAAAAATATTGACAAATCCCCCCCGAGTTAAAATAGTCACACAATTCAAGGTGCAATTATCCTGCATCATTTTACACACTAATGAATACAAAGGAGGATTCGATTTGAAACGAATTCATGCAATCATCATCACCTTAGCGCTCGCATTGCTTCTGACAGCCTGCGGAGACAAATCTACTACACCTGCCGGGAACAACAATTCCGCTACAAAAGCGCCAAACTCACCTACAAGCAGTGCAAACAATGATTCAACCACTCCCACAAACAAGCCTACTGATCCGGTAGCAAATACACCCACACCCGAGCCCGAAAACTCACCCACTCCGGCTGTTTTGGCATCAGGACTGTACAATGACCAGAATGAGCTGAAAAAGTCTTGGGAAGAGCTTATAACTAGTGAAAAGATCAAAGTAGAAGATGGCATGTTGACATATGTAAACGAGAATTTGATCGGAATGCTTGTAATTGATGAGTCGGTAATAGGTATTAAGACTCATGAAAAAAATGCATGGAATAAATTAGTTGGTCCTTTTGATGGTACGGCCATAACAAAGGTTGTATTGCCTGTTTCATTCACAGAAATCCCAGATGGAACTTTTAAGTTTTCCAGCATAACTGCGGTAGAAATTCCTAATACAGTCACTAGAATCGGAGACTTCGCGTTCTCAGATTGCTATAAGCTTGAAACCATTACTCTTCCTTCTTCTCTGGTTGAGATAGGTGAATTTGCATTTGGAGGATGTTTAATGCTAAAAGAGCTCGAACTGCCCGATGGCTTAAAGGTGATAAAAGACCGCGCATTAGATAATTGCAGGAATCTAAAAAAACTTATCATTCCAAAATCAGTTGAAGTGTGTCCAAACGGTTACAACCTTTTTAATGAACGCTATGGCCACACGATAACGATCGTTATTTACTCAAATGAAAATCGTCATGGGTTACCATTAAATGATTATGTAGAAAGTCCAGGCTATGATCCTAATGCTTTTGTTTGTCCTATACCAACGTCCGGCAGTGATTGGCGTGTAACTGCTGTTGTAGAAGATGATTCCCCTGAACTGGCATATTGTATTAAATTTAATATCAAATACGAAATAATGGATAGCTCTTCAAAGGAAAATTAACAAACAACCAAATAAAGCAGGAAGCTCCGTGACTTTTGCCACGGAGCTTCCTGCTTTAATTCCTGCTTTGGCGATTTGAATTATACATTTATCGTTGCGCTTATTCCAAGCACTTCTTTGTTCTTTTCAAGCATGGGCTTTATGAAATCCCTTAAGTACGCTTCAACCTGCTCTGCTGCCCTGCCGGTGTAGTTTTCCGGAACCATGTAGGCTTTAAGTTCGTCGAGTGTGAGGTCGAAGGCGTCGCTTTCTGCGATCAGCTCGAGAAGGTTG
>JAGDCQ010000064.1 GCA_017958465.1 Lachnospiraceae bacterium | reverse complement strand
CAACACCCTCCAGAAGACGGAGCCCAAGGAACATGAACTCTGCCATCCTGTCCTCCGGGGAAAGGGCCTCGACAGAGGAAGGATCCCTGTGGGAAGAAGGGTCCCCTGAAAGATAATCTTTCAACTGCCATACGTTGTTAAACCTTACTCCTTCCAGCAAGGATGCGGCTCCAAGCCCCATCCCTATGTAATCCTTCCCTGTCCAGTAGCCTTTGTTGTGCCTGCATTCGCGTCCGGGCCTTGCGTAGTTTGATATCTCGTAGTGTACAAACCCCGCAGCGGCAAGGGTTTCCTCTGTCGTATGGTAGATGGCCCGGTCTGTCACCTCGTCCGGCAAAAGCTCCGAGTGCTCCCCGTATCGCGCAAAGAAAGGTGTCCCTTCCTCTATTATCAGGCTGTAGGCTGAGATATGCTACGGCTGAAGTTCAAGCAGCTTTTTAACGCTATTTAGCGCCTTCTCAACTGTCTGCCCCGGCAGCGCCTGCATAAGGTCCACGTTGATGTTATCAAAGCCTGTCCGCCTTGCAGCCTCATATTCCCGCAAGAAATCCTCAAAAGTATGGATCCTTCCAAGGAGTTTGAGCTCACTGTCATCCGCCGACTGAAGCCCGAGGCTCAGCCTGTTTACACCGGCGTTTTTTAGCACCGAGAGCTTTTCGGCGGAAAGGGTCCCCGGGTTACACTCCACCGTGACCTCCGCCTCTTTACCGATCCCAAAAGAGCTGTGAAGCTTTTCAAACAAGCTGTCAAGCTGCCCGGCTGAAAGTGACGAGGGAGTTCCGCCCCCGACAAACACAGTCGTTATAGTCTTCCGGGTTTCCGCACTCTTCAGTTTTTCCGCGTAAAACCTGAACTCATCAAAAAGCCCGGTCAAATACCGGGCTTTAGCATCCTCATCCGCAGGGCCCGACAAAAAGTCGCAATAAGCGCATTTGCGGACACAGAAAGGAATATGTACATAAATCTCAAGATCACTCATTTATCTCTTCCAAAACCACTTTCGGGTTAAATGTAAAGCGGAGCGCATATCCAATGACATCCGGATCCACCTTCTCGATCGCCTGGTTTATAAGGGCACCGGCGCCGCCGTACTTCGGGAAGAAGTTATCCATACTGTCAAGGATCATATCTACGCTTGGGTTCTCGTTAAACTCAAGCAGAGTCTTTCCCTGGTCGAAGTAAAAAGCAACAGTCCTGTAGTTTTCGGCCTCCGTAAAGACGATCTTTATCTTAAGGACGGGCACCTTATCTTCGTTTATGCAAAAGGTGGCCTTTGTGGCGATATTGTACTCCTCGCCGCGCTCCGTTATGTAAGACGGCAGGAATGTGTTAAAGCCCACAGGGATCACATTCACATTTTCTCCCTCGGTAACAACAAACTCAAGCGTGCCGCGGTTATCGCGCAGCTCCACCTGCCTTATCCCCTCGGAGATATTGTTGTGGACATACTGCATATACATGGGCATAAGCCCTATTGCGTCACCCGGAACATTGAACTTTCTGCCTGCGCCGAGCACCATGGCATTTTTCTTGATACGCTTGATATTATACCCGCGGAAGCACACGCCAAAACGCTTCTGTGCGTCCTCAACGGCAGTCCCGTAGCTGATCTGCTCCTCGTATTTCTTCAGCTTCGCGTAAGCCCTGGGATTTGGCCCAAGCTTATCCGGGAACAGATCGTTAAAATACTTTTCGATATTTATATTTGTGGCATTATCGCGGAACATATTGTCACTGCCGCCTGTAAAACAGAGCACGGTTTCAAGGTCCGGGATCACATATACTATCTGGCCGAACATCCCGTTAAACAGGAAGGACCCGGGGCGCTTGCCCATCCAGACCTGATAGCCATAGCCGTACATTCCGCGGCCTTCTTTACTGTCCACGCGGCATTTCGTCATTTCGGCTATCCATGTCTCGGGAACAAGCTGCCTGCCGTTCCACTTGCCTTTATTCAGGCAAAGCTGACCGAGCTTAGCCATATCCTCTATGGTGATGAACATCCCCCAGCCGCCTTTTTCAATACCCTCCGGCGACTTGCCCCAGGCGATGTTTTCGATCCCCATCGGCGCAAAGAGCCGGTTTTTCAGGTAATCCATAAGGTTTTGCCCGGTAACTTCGTAGAGTATTACGGCAAGAAGGTACGTATTCATGCTGTTGTAGTGGAAATGTGAACCGGGTGCGAAGAGCTGGTTACTCTCGATCACGGCTTTTGTCCAGTCATTTTCCGTTGCTGCTACAGCCTCATTCCCGCTGAGTCCGCTTGTCATTGTAAGGAGGTGCTTTACCTTAAGGTTTCTCTTAAGCATCGAAGAAATGGGGAGCCCCCTGTCCTTAAGGATATCGATGACCGGATCCTCAACCGTCAGCCTTCCTTCTCCGATCGCGATCCCGACCGCAAGGGCTACTATACTCTTGCAAAGCGAGTTTGAAACGTGCCACATTTTTGTCTGGTACGGCTCGAAGCTTCCTTCCGCGATGACAGCGCCTTTTCTTAAGATCATAAACGAATGGATCGCTGTCTCCGGCGCATTTGCAAGATTCCTAAGGAACTCCAGCAGATAATCCGAGGAAACTCCGACCTCCTCAGGGGCACACCTCTTAAATGGCTGTTTCACGTCAGCGTCATCCGGGAACCGTTTTTTCCACGGTTCAAAACGGACGTAATTCACCTCTCTGCCTTTTCCTTCAGATGCCTTCCTGACAATGTCTAGGAGGCGCAGATTTATTCGAAGACTCATCGCATTCCTTTCCGGGGACCTTTCCGGCTTTCCGCTTCAAATTCAGGTCCTCGTATTCATTTCTTGTCCCAGCATACTTACAAGCCTGTCTTTTTCGTCGTTCGAAAGGCTTGGCCTCAGGATCCTTCTGAACTCGCGCGCAGCGTTAAAATCGCAGTTTCTGGCGATCAGCCGTTTTCCGTCCTTGTCGGTACCGTTACACATCTTGGCTACGATCTGAAAATTCGACCACTTCGTATTGCTAAGATCGATCACGGTCTGCCCGTCGTCAAGCATGACTTTCGGGTATGCCCCGGCATGTTCGTTGTTTTCAGTAACGATCCCCCAGCAATTTGTATCACCGGGTTTTGTACCGGAGCTGACAAAAACATGGGTCCCCACAGGATACATGGGCACCGCACGAAGAAACAGCTCAACAAGCCTTGAGTCGAACTTCTGCACGCAGTCTCCCGTCACCGTCAGTCCGTCTGTATAGCAGCAGACGGTAAGCTCGCTGTCAAGCAGGGATGTAGGGAGCATTGGCGGCTTATAGGCTCTTTCAGCCGTAAGTGCGTCATAAACGTCTACAATGTGCAGCAGCCTTGCATACCACGGTACCTTTGTCCAATCCAGCCCGTTGGGATAGCCGCTGCCGTCGCCCTCTTCATGATGCGAGAGCGCCATCATTATGGTATCCGGGTCGGCATCAAGATCCTTTAGTATTCTTCCGCCTATCAGCGTATGTTTTTTTATCATCTCACGCTGTTCCGGGCTGAATATCCCTTTGAATTCCACAAGTTCCCGGAGCTCAAGCTTGCCCAGATCGTGGGCGAGAGCTCCCATAAAGATATGCTCCGCGTGCTCATCTGTAATTGTCCCGATCTTCTCGTTGCCGATGGAATCGATACCGTAACGTTTTATGTAACGGATGACCGTCATCATCATGGTCGCGACGTTCTTGCTGTGCAGGTATGTGGTATCATACCCCTTGTTGAGCTCCTCAACGGCGTTGATTATATTCTTCTCACCGCCGAAATTGATCTCTTTCCTGATCGTCCTGAGAAGCTCTTCCGAAGCCTCTTTATATTCGTATTTTTTTATCCTGTCCTCGGAAGCCTTGTTCGCCTCATTTATACGCTTCCCGACATCCATTGCCATGTTTATGCGGCGTTCGACGTCAATGTCCTTTATCTTAACTTCCTCAAATTGTGCGATCTTTTTATCAAGAATGCCTTCAGGGCTTATATCGGACTGCGTTTTTATGGCAGGCCCGCCCTTGACCTTTGCGAGTTCAGCGATCTTGGCATAGTTTGAATCCTTTCCCGCACCCTCTGTCATAACACCGATGATACCGCGGGTCTCGCTGTAACGCTTTAGCAGCAGCGCATCCCGTTCACCCAGCACTTTCCCGCGTGTATACAGGATGTTTCTTTCAAGATCCACTATGTCGAACTCGTACTGTTTTCCGATCACAAACTTGTTGGCATCTACTTCAACAAAATGCATACATTGTGTCCCCTTTGTCCAGGATCAGTCCTCGTCCAGCTTCAAAACGCTCATGAACGCCTTCTGCGGGATCTCCACACTGCCCACCTGGCGCATACGCTTTTTGCCTTCCTTCTGCTTCTCAAGCAGTTTCTTCTTTCGGGTGATATCGCCGCCGTAGCACTTTGCGAGCACATCCTTGCGAAGCGCTTTTATAGTCTCTCTTGCGATGATCTTTGTGCCGATTGCCGCCTGGATCGGGATATCGAAGAGCTGTCGCGGTATCTCGCGCTGCAGGCGTTCGCACATCTTCCTTCCGCGCTCGTAAGCGGTCTCACCGTGGACAATGAAGGTAAGTGCGTCCACAGGCTCATGGTTGATAAGGATATCAAGCTTTACAAGTTCAGACTGCTGATAGCCCTTTAATTCATAGTCAAAGGACGCATAGCCCTTTGAACGGGATTTAAGCGCATCAAAAAAGTCATAGATTATCTCATTCAGCGGAAGTTCGTATTTAAGGAGCGCTCTTGTCTCCTCCATATACTCCATCCCGAGGTACACGCCCCTTCGCTCCTGGCAGAGCTTCATTATGGCGCCAAGGAACTCCGTCTTTACCATTATCTCGGCGCTGACGATGGGCTCCTCCATATGGTCGACTTCCGTGGGATCCGGCAGGTTAGAGGGGTTTGTAACGTCCACCACTTCGCCGTTTGTCTTGTAAACCTTGTAGATAACACTGGGCGCCGTGGTCACAAGGTCGAGGTCGTATTCGCGCTCAAGGCGCTCCTGGATGATGTCGAGATGCAAAAGCCCAAGGAAGCCGCACCTGAAGCCAAAGCCAAGCGCTATTGAGGTTTCGGGCTCGAACTGGAGCGCCGCATCATTAAGCTGCAGCTTTTCCAGCGCATCGCGAAGCTCCGGGTACTGGGAGCCGTCGGCGGGGTACATTCCGCAGTAAACCATGGGAAGCACCTTTTTGTAGCCGGGAAGCGGCTCATCCGCAGGGTTATTGGCATCCGTAACAGTATCGCCGACACGGGTATCCTTCACGTTTTTAAGGCTCGCGGTAAAGTAGCCTACCATTCCGGCCGAAAGCTCATCACAAGGGATAAAGCGGCCGGGGCCGAAGGTTCCTATCTCAACAACCTCAGCTTCCGCGCCGGTTGCCATCATTCTTATCACTGTGTCGCGCTTTATGGTCCCTTCCATAACACGCATAAATACGATAACGCCTTTGTATGAATCGTAAACGGAGTCGAACACAAGGGCCTTAAGGGGCTTATTGGGGTCACCCTTCGGAGCGGGCACTTTTTTTACTATCTGCTCCAAAACGTCCTGAATATTGATGCCGGCTTTTGCCGAGATCCTGGGTGCGTCCTGGGCTTCGATCCCTATCACATCCTCTATTTCGTTAACAACTCTGTCGGGTTCTGCGCTGGGGAGGTCGATCTTGTTTATGACCGGGATTATCTCAAGGTTATGGTCGATGGCCATATATACGTTTGCAAGGGTCTGGGCCTCTATTCCCTGCGCCGCATCCACAACAAGCACTGCGCCCTCACAGGCCGCAAGGCTTCTTGAGACCTCATAGTTGAAGTCTACATGACCGGGAGTATCGATAAGGTTAAAGATGTATTCCTCTCCGTCAAGCGCCTTGTAGACAGTGCGCACGGTCTGCGCTTTGAT
>JAGDCQ010000063.1 GCA_017958465.1 Lachnospiraceae bacterium | reverse complement strand
ATGATGGTTCCGGGCGAGAAGTCCAGGATCTCTTTAATGGACTTGCTTGTCATGCCAATCTCTGCCGTTACCTCAAGGGGAACATCAAGCATCAGATCTATGTTTTCCGTCTGAAGCAGAGGGCTTGCAAACGTAAACGGCTGGAACTGTACCGGTGAGATGTTCACATCCTGCACAGGAGGCATTGCATACATGGGTTGCTGCATCATAGGCTGCTGCATCATGGGCTGTCCCATCGGCTGCATCATAGGCTGTCCCATCGGTTGCTGCATCATGGGCTGTCCCATCGGCTGCTGCATCATAGGCTGCTGGGCAGGCTGCTGGGCCGCAGGAGCGGGAGCAGGTTCCGGTGCCGGAGCAGGAGGAAGATCGTCTGCCGAAACATTACCGAAATCGTCGCCGGAATCGATCCCGGCATATTTCAGGAATTTAGCATGCAGATCCTTTGCAAATTCCAGCGGATACAGCTGCATCAATTCGCTGTTGATCAGGTCCCCGACTTCAAGGCTGAAGGAAACCTTTACGAAAGTGCCCTTCAGGAACTTTCCTACATCATTTTCCTTGATGGCCTCCGTAAGGTTTACGACGCTTGCAAGAGGCGGGCTGATATCGATCTTTGTTTCAAGGATCGACGACAGAGAGGTCGAAGCAGAACCCATCATCTGGTTCATTGCCTCGCTGATGGCACTTAAGTGGAGTTCGGAAAGATCCGATTCTATGTTGGTGCCGTCACCGCCCATCATAAGGTCTGCAATTATTTTAACATCTTTCTCTTGTAAAATAAAGACGTTACTTCCCTCAATACCTTCACGGTAAGAAATCTGAACGAAAACACAGGGTGCAGGGTAATTTGCTATAAGCTCATCCCAGGTTGTAAAGGAAACCTGCGGAGTCGTTATATTAACACGCTGGTTGAGCAGTGTGAACAGGGCGGTTGCCGCGGAACCCATGCTTATGTTTGAAACTTCACCAAGAACGTCTTTTTCGGAGTCAGTAAGAACGGTTTCCCCGCCGCTTCCCGAATCAAGACCATTCAGTAATGCGTTGATCTCATCTTGCGATAAGCCGCCATCCATACTAAGATTCCTCCTCCCTGATGATATTTGTTACTTTCACTGCGTATACATTGGACGATTCGCCGGGCAGAGCCCTGAATTTGTCGATGTTTCCGACATAAATCTTCAGCTCGTCGTTCACTTTTGTATCTAGTTTGATGATATCGCCCTGCTGCATGTTCACGATATCGTTGACAGAAATGACGCTCCTGCCGAGGATCGCTTTTATAGGGATCCTTGCCTTCGAGATCGCGATCTCGATAAGGTCTCTGTATTCCTCTTCGCTCGCGGTCTTCATCGTTGAATACCAGTATTTCGTATTCAGCTTGTCGATGACCTTTTCAAGACATTCAAAGGGGAGGCAGGCATTCAGCATCCCTTCTACGTTTCCGATCTTTACATTAAGAGTAACTATGGAAGCCATTTCCGTAGGGGATATGATCTGTGCAAACTGGGAGTTTGTCTCGATCCTCGAAAGCCTTGGCTCAAGCTTTATAACGTTTTCAAAAGGAGCTATCAAGAGGTTCGTCATTATAACGAAGACACGCTCTATTATGGACTGCTCTATCTCGGAGAAATCTCTCGGTTTGTCGAGAGGGTCCCCGTTGCCTCCGAGCATCCTGTCAATAATAGCATAACCAAGATTGTCCGCAAGTTCAAGCAAAATATTGCCTTCAAGAGGTGCAAACTCAATTATACCAAGCAGCACAGGGTTTGAAAGGGCGTTTGTGAACTCCTGGAAGGCCTGTGCCTCTGCGTTTATGACCTCAACGTTTACGGTCTTTCGCAGATAACCCGGAAGGTTTGTGGCAAGCAGACGGCCGTAATGCTCGAAGATGATCTCAAGGGCTCTCAAGTGTTCCTTTGAAAACTTGGACGGTCTGGCAAAGTTATAATTCTTAACTTGCTTCTCTTTATTGTCTTTAAACTCGTCGGCATCTATTTCGCCGCTGTTAAGGGCCGCAAGCAGATTGTCTATTTCACTTTGTGATAAGACATCACCCATCGCCAAACCCCCTTACTTCTGTATTTGATGTTTACAGTGCGAAATATCCCATAAACATCATTATAAACAATTATCTGAATTTAGTAAACAGTTTTTTTATCCCGACTTTATCCCGCTATGAGCGGTCTGATGTCGACTGAATAAATAAATGTTGAGTCAAAAAGCGTCTGCAGTTTTTCGAGCACGATCTTGTTTATGTTTTCCTTTGCGGAGCTCTCGTTCAGCTCGGATGCAGTGTATTTTGAAAGCTCTGTGATGATGGTGCTCTTCACCGTCTCGATCTGTGCCTCAAGGACAGGCTTTAAGTTTGCGTAATCCTCATGCTTTTTGTTGAGGGAGATAAAAGCCGTTACCTGGGCGTATTTAGTCTTGCCGTCCTCTCCT
Source organism: Lachnospiraceae bacterium (assembly GCA_017958465.1). Lineage (GTDB taxonomy): Bacteria > Bacillota > Clostridia > Lachnospirales > Lachnospiraceae > SZUA-448. The sequence goes on along the minus strand of JAGDCQ010000063.1, from coordinate 9,954 downwards.
GTCTTGAGGTTGATATTAACAGATTCAAGGACGTTTATGGTCTCAAGATCCGCAAGGTTTACGGCTGCGGGGTTCTTCCCGGGGCCGCCTTTGATGTCAAGGTCAATTGCTGTTGCGATCTGTGTGATCAGGTTGTTTGCCTTCTTCACATAGGGAACAAAGGTAAACAGGATCATCGCTGAAAGCGTAACATTGACAAGAGTTGCTGCAAGTATCACGATGGCTAAAATGTTCTTTTTCATGGATCCTCCAATATCAATCGGAATTCAAAGAATTATATATTCTGATCTCGACACGCCTGTTCCTTGCACGTCCTTCGGGAGTGGCGTTGCTGGCAACGGGATCATATTCACCCCTGCCGGACCACTTCATGCTGTTTATGTCAAGACCCTTTGTATTTACAAGATAATCCTTTACGCTTATCGCGCGCGCGGATGAAAGGATATCGTTGCTCTTAAATTCTGCGGAATACATGGGAACATTGTCCGTGTGTCCTATGATCTCGATCATGTAATCGTCATAGATCATCAATACATCCCCAAGCTTGGAGATTATGGGAAGGACCGAATCCTTTATCACTGCCTTTCCGGAATCGAAAAGGAAACCGCCGCTAATGGTGAGCTCCACATATTTTCCGTTGGGATCCATGGCGATATCGACGTAGCTTTCCATATTCGCACGTTCGATATACTGGGATATGTCATCAAGCATCCCTTCGGTCTCGGAAATATTGGCTTCGTAAAGCTTATCCTCTATGGACTTATCGTTTTCCGAAGGGTTTTGGTTTATGTCGTCTCCGTTTTCGTCGTCTGCCTGCCCCATGGACTGGTAATACTCATCCAGATTGTTGAGCTGGGATGTACCTGCGCTGATGAGGATACCCTCTCCTATGGAGGTGTAGCCGCCGTTGAAAATACTGAAACTGCTGTTGATACTGTTAACTACTTCATTCCACTTGTTCGCATCGACACTGGACATTGAGAAGAGCAATACGAAAAAGCACAGAAGCAGGTTCATAAGGTCCGAGAAGGTCGCCATCCAGGCGGGTGACCCTTTCGGAGCATCTTCCTGTTTTTTCTTTGCCATTAAACAACCTCCTTAAGCCTGCTCACCTTCGCCCTCACCGGTGTTGAGCTTGCTGCGTCTTTCGGGTGACAGGAAGGATTTAAGCTTCTCCTCGATAACTCTGGGGTTCTCACCTGCCTGTATCGAAAGAAGGCCTTCCACCATAACTTCCTTCATTGCGATCTCGGAAGCGGTGTTTGATTTAAGCTTGTTTGAAACTGGTGTACAGATCCAGTTTGCAAGGACTGATCCGTAGAAAGTTGTAACGAGGGCGACAGCCATGTTAGGACCTACGGATGATACATCCGACAGGTTCGCGAGCATGTTGATAAGACCGATAAGGGTACCGATCATACCCCATGCAGGGCCGGAAGCACCAAGGTTGTCCCAGAATCCGATAACGTCTTTATGTCGAGTCTCGACGCAGGAAAGCTCGGTCTCGAGGATGCTTCTTACGAGCTCCGGATCCGTACCGTCGACGATAAGCAGGATACCTTTCTTAAGGAATTCGTTATCCATGCTGTTTGCGGCTTCTTCGAGGGAAAGAAGGCCCTCTTTTCTTGCCACGTTACTTAAGTTTATTATAGTTTTGATTATCTCTTCTTCGTTTGCCGCAAAAGGCTTAAAGATAAGTGTAAAGCTCTTCAGACCGTTGATGAAGGCCGGAATGCTCTGGGTTCCCATCAGTGTCGCAAGAAGCGCTCCACCGAAGGTGATCGCTGCCGAAGGCGCATCAAGGAAGCCTTTCAGAGCTGCAAAACCCGCATCGCCGATGACCATACCCATGATCATCAGGCCAAAAGCACCTATCATACCGATTATACTAGCTAAATCCAAAGTTCCACCGCCAATCCTGTTCAGTCGAACAGATCTATTTTAAATGTCGGAAAATTAGTCCGCGGAGGACGCAAATTTCCCTCCAAAAATGTCGCTCTTATAAGATTTTACCCTATTCTTAATTGTTTGTCTACTTTCTTTTACGATAAATTTTTTACCGGTCGTAAGAGTTATGACTGTGTCGGGGGTTTCCTCGACCATTTCGATAAGTTCAGCATTTATCGTAAAAACAGTATCATTCATACGTGTAACGTCTATCATGACCTGCTACCTCCCGATGAAAAAAACAGCATTTCAAATAAAAAATCTGACATATCATCAAAAAATATTTTTTAAAATCACATTTACCGGAGTGGGGATCCCCCTTCAGGGAACCCTACTCCGGAACCTGTTTAACTATTATCTCTTAAGATTTATGAGCTCTTCAAGAAGTGTATCCGATGTGGTGATGATCCTGGAGTTTGCCTGGAAACCACGCTGGGTGGTGATCATATCGGTAAACTGCTGTGCAAGATCCACGTTACTCATTTCAAGAACACCTGTTGTGAAGGAGCCGCCCGATGCGCTCACATCTTCGCCAACGCCGTCGAAATCGCCGGAGTTCATAGTGGTCTTGTAAAGGTTGTTACCAAGAGCCTCAAGACCGGAAGCGTTCTTGAAAGTAGCAACTACGATCTGTCCGAGAAGACTTGTATCGCCGTTATCGTAAACGCCGTAGATCTCACCGGTGGTGGAGATGCTCACACCGCTCATGGAACCTGCCATCTTACCTGCGTTGTAGCCCTTTGTATCGCCCTTTACGGACTCAAGGTTCGACATACCGCTGTTAGCGTACATGGTGATGGTAGAAAAGTCCACATTGATGGTCTCGAAAGGATCGGGTGTTGCAGCGATCTTGAAGGGGATGGAAGTATCTGTGGAATCCTGCTCGCCAACGCCTACAAAGTGGCCTGTAGCACCGTTGAAGGTAAGGAAGTTGCCCTCTTCGTTATCGAAGGTTACAGCGCCTGTATCAGCGTCTACAGTAGCTGTGTAGCTCTGACCGCCGATAGTAAAGGTCTCGATAGCGGTGGATTCATATGTAACAGCACCTGTTTCAGGATCTGTAACGGTGTTCATGAAGATCGAAGAACCGTCGGAATTGAAGATGTTGATGGGTGTGACACTGTACTGGGACGTGCTCTCAGCAGTCTGTACAACCCTCATGGTGAGCATGTAGCTCTGGCCAAGTGAATCGTAGAAGGACATGCTGACTGTCTTTCCTGTATCGCTTGCTATCTGGGTATCTCTTGAATCGATATTGCCGGTGATATAGCAATCCTTTGTTGCTTCGGGAGCGACTGTAGTGTTTTCGGGAGCCATGATCCTAAGAGGGCTGACATTGTCGGCTACGCACTTTGCGGGATCGTTAGGGTCCACCTGCCATCCCATAACGGCATAACCGTTGGCGTTACAGAGTGTACCGTTGGCATCAACAGTAAAGTTGCCCGCCTTTGTGAAAACGTTTCCGCTTCCGTTGTTAACGATAAAGAAACCGCTTCCTTCGATCATGATATCAAAGGGATTGTCAGTTCTCTGGGAACCGCCCGAAGTAGTCATTGCGGCCTGGATCGATGCAAGTCCCGCACCAAGACCTATCTGCTTGGCGTTAACACCGGTCTTGCCTGTTGTCTGGGAAGGACCGGATGCAGAACTGCTCGTCTGGTAAAGAACATCCGAGAATGTAACAGTGCTGGCCTTGAAACCAACAGTGTTAACGTTAGAAATATTGTTACCGATAACGTCCATTTTGGTCTGGTGTACTTTCAAACCCGAAACACCAGAATAGAGTGATCGCATCATAGTAAGTGACCTCCTTAAGGTGTCGTGACTGCCGGCGTCTGGCATTCGGCCGGCTTCGCCTCCATAAAGGTCCGGCGAAAAACACGATTGTTTATTATGCTATTACTGCTCCGTCAATATTGGTGAAGATCTTGTCATCGTTCCCGCTCACTGCTGTGATGACCGTATTGTTTTTGGTATTTACGATGAATGCATAATCATCTACCATGACGAGCGATTCTTTGATCCCTTTTTCCATAGCCTTCTTTGTGCCGCTTGAAAGTCGTTCAAGCTGTGCGTTCGAAAGGTCTATATTTCTGCTCTTGAGCCTTTCGTTTGCGTGCTTCGAAAAAGTCAGGCTCTCTGTTTTTAAGGAATCAAGTATTTCTCCGAAGGATCTTCCGTCACCGCTGTGAACAGCTTTGTTCTGCTTTTGCCTGTTTCCCACAAGCTCCTGCATCTGTTCTATGGATGTGAAGTTCCTGTTGATCAATTGATTCGAATTCACGTTAGCCTCCATGCTCTGTGCATCAGGTTCCCGTTGAATCGTCCGTTAATGCGTTTAACTGATCCTCTGTGACCGTATCCTGCGGTTCTTCGTAGTTGATCACGTTGATCTTTATCCTGTTGGCTGCCGTTGTATAGTAGCTGTCGTTGAAAATGACTGCCGGGCTGTAAACGCCTGTCCTTAAGTTTTTAAGCGCTTCGGGGAAGATCGTTACTTTGTTGCCTACCAGCTGGTAAGTATCGCTGTCGAGCAATTCGTTGTCGATGGCGATGGCGATCTGGTCTGCTTTTGTATCCCCGTCACCCAGGTTTACTTCAAACGATATAGCCTGCGGCATCTTCGCATCGTAGGTGAATTCATAATCCTTTTCGATGGACGGAAGGCCTTTTTCAAAGAGATATGTCTGATCAACCACGCTGTAGAGCTGATCCATATCATACAGGCTGCCGTTTACGGAAAGCTTTGTCTTATTTCCGTTAACATTGATAAAATCAACTGTGCCGCTCTGATAGAATGTCTTGTTGTTCTGATCCGTTGTTTCAAGGATGACATTCTTTCCGACCAGTGAGAACGCCTGTGACGTTTCGTAGGAAGCCGATAAGTTTTGAAGCTGCTCCAATTGAGAAAATGTAGCAAGCTGGGATACAAATTCGGTATCTGTCTGCGGTTCCAGGGGATCCTGGTTCTGCATCTGCGCTACCAGCAACTGCAGGAACGCGTCTTTACCGAGTTCGTTTTTGCCGGTTTTGGATGCTTCAGCTGTTTTAGTCTGCTGTACTACGCCATCCACTACCGATGCAATAAGTTCACTCATCTTTTCTTACCTTTCCTTCGTTTCAGACAACGTAATCAACGTTGCCGCCGTTCATTTCTTTCATGATCTCACTTGCTGTTTCAAAATCGTCCGTGTAACCGGGCTCTGATGTTTCAAGGCTTACTCTTCTTCTGCCCTGTCTTCTTTCGCCGCCGCGTCCGCTCTGTTCAGAGTCTTCACGGTTCCTGAAACCGTAATCCGCAAGTGTTACCTCGACGTTTTCGACTTTAAGTCCGTTGTCGTTAAGTGCTGTCTTTAAGTCTTCAAGGCCTGCTTCAAGGGCTCTCTTTGCTGCTTCGTTGTGAGCTGTGATCTCTGCTGTTACAGCGCCGTTCTTTGAACTGATGTTGACCTCGACTTTTCCGAGATGTTCGGGATTAAGCTGTATCTCCATGTGTGATACATCCGCTGTGAGCCTTACTTTTATCTGCTCTATGGTCTGTCCTGAGATGTTGTAGAGATCTCTGAAGGTGTTCTGCTGAACTTCGGGAGTTCCTTCTTCGTTTGCTCTTGCAAGCTCTTTAACAAAGGTGTTTGCATTCACAAAGGAATCCTTTGATCCGCTCTCGCTGTGATCCTCTCTTGTCTCTTCTTCTCTTTCGGGACCGGCTACCGGCAGGTTTTCAGTTTCAGCTGTAAGCTCCGGAGCTTCTTCTGTGCCCTGTGCCTCTGACCTTAAGTTTCTCAGATCTTCGATCTCTACTGTGAAATCGGGTGTCTCTTCAACAGGTTCCACAGGTTCCTCTGCCATGAGGTATTCATCAAGTACCTCGTTAAAAGCAGGGTTTTCAAGGACAGGTTTCTGATCCTCGAGGAGAGTTGAGAGCTTTTCTAAGAATTCGCCCTGTACCTCATTGAAGTCTTCCAGCAGGTTTTCCACCTGTTCAAGGATCCCTTCAAGGTTCTCGAGCAATTCTCCGTTGGAGATAAGGTCTTCCGCTTTTGCTCCGTTCATTTCAAGGAAAAGGCCTTTGATCTCATCAGTGTTGAGAAGATCGGCTGGTGTAAGGTCGAGGTTTAATGCTCCTGTTAAGAGCTCCTCCTCCGGAACCTGAAGGTTCTCGGTTAAAACCTCGGTGATCGCGTTGAGCAGTGATGCCAGCGCTTCAAGTACCTGTTCAAGGTCCTTTACATCCACAGTCTCTTCTTCAGCATTGAAGAGTGCTTCCTGTTTTGCGGCAGGATCTTTAGTTTCGACCGCGTTTGCTTCCGACCTGTTTTCTGAAGCCTTTTCGCTCCGACCGGACTTCGATATTCTGTTGTCTGCGTCAGTGTTCTTTTTGCTTTCAGTCTGCTTCGGCTCTGATTGTGATTTTTCAGCTGATCTGCTGCTCATTATCTTTCCGAAGCTGTCAGTCGCGGCGGTCTTACCTGCCTGGCCCGATACCGCATTCACATTAGCGGTTACCAGACCGACTGATTGTACCGTCATATCTTTCCTCCTTTCCGATACTGTACGGAGACGCATTTCCCCCATACAAGTAATATATCGGACAGGTATATTGAAATCTTAATGGTTTTTTGTATCTAATTTGTAGAGATCATTCCGGATATTTTGTGTTAAGGATCTCGTAAAGCGTCTGTCTTGAGGCCGTGTTCAGGTCTGCCATGCGCTGTAGGATCTTAGCCACATAGAGGTCGTTCATCTCATCCATTATACCGGCTGCTTCCGCAGGCTTCATGCAGTGGAGAAGGTCCGTCAGATACTTGATATCGGCGGTCATATCCTCCATGGCCTTTGCGGCATTACCGGGATCCATAAGCGTAAGGAGCTTCGCCTGGCGCTTTAATTCCTCGTCGTATTCAAGGAGCAGCAATACTTCCTCGTAGATCTTAGCTGCGTTCTCCGGGAATATTTCCTCATAGAACTGCTTATAATTCTCAACATCCGGAGCCTTATCGTTAAAGACTACGTATTCCTCGAACTTCTTTACGCGCTCTTCGAAGGCCTTCAGGTTTTCCTCGTAAACTTTCAGCCTGTTGTTTTCGGCCGTAAGCTCAGCAACCTGGGATTTAAGCTCCTCATTTTCCTTAGTGAGCGCGGCTATCTGTTCCTTGTACTCCTTGATAGCGGCTATAGCCTCGTTGAGGTTTTTGTAAGGGTAGTCGTTTTCCTGCTGGATCTGCTCGTCGGATACCTTCGGAAGTATCATGCGCAGCACGGGAATATCCTTAAGGTAAGGCCTTAAGGTGGTTCCAAGGCTTCCCGCGTCAAACTTGATGAGCAGCGCAAAGACCGAAAGCCAGATCAAAATAAAGATCAGGACTATCATAAAGGCCACAAAACTGCCGTTATTATCTTTTTCTTCTTTGTCTTTGTTCTTAGGCATCTGTTCCTCCAGGGCTTTTTACGGAGCCAAAGGCCCCAAAAGCCGTCTAAGTATTAATTGGCTTACGATCCGCTGTTTGCCTGCTTTTCGGCGTATTGGAAGCTCACCAGCTCGTCCACTATCTTTTGTTCCTCGCGTTCATATTCCCGCTTGTATTCCTCAAAAGCGTTCTCCTTAAGCACCTCGTGGACCTTTCGTTCCTTTATGGCCTCTTCAAGGCGTTTTCGCTGTACTTCAAGCTTTTGTTCCGCTTTTCTTAAGTTTCCGCGCTGAACAACTATCCTGTCTTCAGTGTTTGTGATCGCGTCACGGTAGCTCTTTATCTCTTTAACGTTAAGCTTTGCCCTGACATGGTCCCTCAGGATCTCCTCATATTCAGCCTTTTTTACAAACAAAGCCTGAAGCTTGTTCTCTTCTTCGCGGACCGCCTCCGAAGCGATCTGGAACGCAAGCTTTTCCTGGGCTTCGATCTTCTCTTTTACATTAAGGATATTCTGCATGGAATATCTGAACTTTTCCATTCCAAACTCCTTCTTGTCTCAAGGCCAAAACTTCAAGCCACTCAGATGGTGTCTTCAAGGAATTCCCCGAGCATCCTTACGGTTTCATCAAAGGAGAACTTCTCGTAAACATCCTGTGTAAGGAAGCCGTTTATTGCGTCTATCTTGGAGATCGCAAGGTCGATATCCTTGTTCGAGCCCTGCCTGTAGGCGCCGATATTTATAAGGTCTTCCGCGTCGTTGTAGGTCGCGAGGAGCATCTTGCATTTTCCGGCAAGCTTCTTGTGATCCTTTGTTATGATACTGCTCATGCATCGGGAGATACTCTGCAACACGTCTATCGCCGGATAATGGTTCTTGTTCGCAAGCTTTCTTGTAAGGATTATATGTCCGTCAAGGATACCTCTGGCGGTATCCGTTATGGGCTCGTTGAAATCGTCACCGTCGACAAGGACTGTGTAAAGCCCTGTGATAGAGCCTCTGTCGTCGTTTCCGGCGCGTTCGAGGAGCTTTGGCATCTCCGAATACACACTCGGGGGATAACCTCTGGAAACAGGCGGCTCGCCTGCCGCAAGGCCTATCTCACGCTGCGCCATGGAGAAACGCGTAAGGGAGTCCATCATAAGAAGCACATCCTGCCCCTGGTTTCTGAAATATTCGGCTATCGAAGTTGCGGTCTTTGCCGCCTTTTTTCTGATGATCGCAGGCTTATCAGAAGTGGCGATAACAAGCACCGAGCGCTTTAAGCCCTCTTCCCCGAGGTCTCGTTCTATGAACTCCTTAACCTCACGGCCACGCTCGCCGATGAGCGCAATTACGTTGATATCGGCCTTTGTATTTCGCGCTATCATACCAAGGAGGGTACTCTTACCAACGCCGGAACCTGCGAAAATGCCGACACGCTGGCCCTTGCCTATGGTAAGGAGCCCGTCTATCGCCCGCACGCCGAGCGGCAGTACGGAATCGATGATCACACGTTCCATGGGATCCGGCGGCTGTGCTTCAACAGAAGCAAACTCCTTGCAATCGAGCTCGGAGCCGTCAAGCGGATCGCCAAGGCCGTCAAGAGTCTTACCGAGCAGATCAGGGCCGACCTTGACCATATGCACTGTATTCAGGTTTTCAACTGTACTTCCGATGCCTATCCCGTCCATTTCGCCAAATGGCATAAGAAGGATGCGGCCGTCACGGAAGCCGATAACTTCTGCAAGAACAGACTGTGTCTTGTCTGTTGACATTATCCTGCAAAGGTCGTTTGTATTGGCGTCGGGTCCGATGGATTCCACCGTCAGGCCCACCACCTTGCTTACCTTCCCAAGACGGCTGACAAAAGTCATGTCGAGAAGGTTGTCATATTTAGCCATATCCAACATAAAGCCGTCTCCGAAATGTTATTGTCCCGAAAGCAGCTTTATATTTGAAACAAGGTTTTTAAGCTGGACGTCGAGACTGCAGTCAAAAATACGGGTATCGGTCTCGATCGTGCACTGGGCCCTTGTAAGGACAGGGTCCTCCACCACCTCTACCACATTACCCTTGAGCTCGTAAAGGAGCTCCTGCTTCTTGGAATTGACAAAGTCAAAGTCATCTTTTGAAACATGGATGATGTAGTTGTTGCTGTTTTCCATGCCAAGGATGCTCTGTCTGATGATATGGAGGATGAGATCTCTCCTGTCATCCACAAGGATCCCTGTTATCTTCTGGATGAGCTTGATCATAAGTTCAACAAAAGCAGGCTCGAGCTCATCCACCTTTTTCTCGAATTCCGCGTCTGCTTCGGCCAGCTTTTGCTCAAGTTCCTGCTTTAGCTCATCATATTCTTTTTTGGCGCGGATGGCACCATCCTTATAGCCCTGCTCCTCGGCCTCCGAGTACAGGGAACTGCGCTCCGCTTCAAGGGAAGCCCGCATCTCGTCGATGATATGGTCGCACTCCTCACGGGTCTCGCGGCGCATCATCTCGCACTCTTCCCTTACTTCTTCAAGCATTTTTTCCGTTACGGAAGAATCCACAACTGCCGCAGCTTCAGGCTCCGAGAGCACAGGAGGCTTAGGCGCCTTTTTCTTTGGACGGACCTCT
>JAGDCQ010000062.1 GCA_017958465.1 Lachnospiraceae bacterium | reverse complement strand
CGTAGGATTTCTCGAAGAACTGGTTGATGAGGATCACCGCCGCCGTAAAAATGAGGGTGACGAGGATGGAGATCATTATGATCCTGACCACGTTGGCCTTCAGGATGTTATATTTTATCTCGCCCGTCGGACCTATCTTTATGGGGGAGATGTCCATGGATACGCTGTAGTAAGGGGTGATAACGAGCTCGATCTGGCTCCCGGCCAGGTCTTTGGGGATGGGGATGATGACGCGGATGTTGCCCACCATCCGGCCGAAATCCAGAGGAAGCTTTGAACCGTAGCTGCCTATGAGCTTGCCGCCCGAAAACACCTCACACTTACTGTAGAGCGCAAGGAAGCTTATGGACCAGTCGTCGCCTATGTCGGCGGGAAGCATGGTCTTGACCGAGACAGAGGTGCCTTTCTTTGCGCTCACGTGAACAGGAAGGCTGTTGTAGGTGTAGTGCGTTTCATCGATAAGGTAGCCGGAAGTGATCTCCCTGTCTTCCCCGGTGATCTGTGTATTTTCGTAATCTCCCGCGGCAAAGCTGATGATGATGGCCACCAGCACCAGCACTATCGCGGCAGTTTCTGTTATGATGAGCGGAAGCCTGTTTTTCATAGTATATCTCCGTTTTTTGGTTGAGGAAATCACTTGTTTCCACCATAAGAATACCATATTTTGCGCAAAAAAACAAAACTCTTTTCTATACATTTTTTCTTAAATGTGGTATATTAAATTATATCCTGTACTTTGGGATTGTAGGCGGTTTACATGAGGAGGTAACGGTTTGTTATGAACCATAAATCCGAACAAACAAAACCCTTGCTTATGCTTGTGGATGATGATGCGCCTTCGCGCATGATACTTAAGCATATCTTTGCCGGGAAGTATGAGACAGTTGAGGCCGTGAACGGGAAACTCGCCCTCGACCTGATCAATCGCGGGATCAAGCCGGATCTGGTGATCCTGGATCTTAACATGCCCGAAATAGACGGTTACGACGTGCTCGACGAGCTCCACCAGAGCGACGAGTTCAAGCACATCCCTATAATCATCGCGACAGCCGACGGGGACTATGCTGCCCGCCGTAAGGCTTTTTTCCTTGGCGCCATCGATGTTATCACCAAGCCTTTTATGCCTGAGAGCATTATGTACAGGGTCGACAACATCCTCACCTCCATCACTGCCACAAAGGCGATAACAGAGTCCATAATCCTTGACGAGATCCTCCATCCGGGCGCTCTTGACGTTTCGGGTATCTGGGGGCGTCAGCGTTTCATAGACGAGGTATCCCGCTTCCTTGCGGAAAATCCCAACGGGAAGTATGTGCTCGCGCGCTGGGATATCGACCATTTCAAGCTTTTCAACGACAATTTCGGCATAGCGGAGGGCGACAGGCTCCTTCGTTCCATAGGTATCCGCTACACCGTCAGCGCAGAGCGTATGGCAACGGACGCGCCTCTTTTCTATGCTCACTGGGGCGCAGACCACTTTGTGGAGCTTTACGAGCGGTCAAAGTTCAACCCCGATAAACTCTACAGTTATACCCTGATGCAGCTTAATTCCTGCTTCGAGGACTTCGATTTTTCCATCAGTTACGGCTTTTTTGATATTGACGATCCCACCCTTTCGGTTTCTGTTATGTGCGACCGTGCGGGGCTTGCCCTCAGCAGCATAAAAAACCAGTACGACAAGCATTACGAGTGGTACACAGGGGAGATGCGCGACAGGATCGTGGAGGAGCTTGAGATAACTTCTTCCATGAAGCGCGCGCTTGAGAAGGGCGAGTTCATCCCTTTCTTCCAGCCCCAGTACAACTACGAGACCGGCGAGCTTATCGGCGCAGAGTCGCTTGTGCGCTGGAACGACCCCCAGAAGGGCATAATCGCGCCCGGTGCTTTTATCCCGCTTTTTGAGAAGAACGGCTTTATCAGCGAAGTGGATTTTTATATGTGGAACGTTACCTGCGCCTATATCCGCGAGTGGCTGGACAAGGGCTATAACGTACCGCCCATCTCGGTCAACATCTCAAGGCGTGACTTCTACGACTCCGAGCTGGTATCGAAGATGTGCAGCGTGGTTGAAAAATACAACATCGCACCGGAGCTCCTCCATCTTGAGATGACGGAGTCCGCATATATGGACAACCCGGACCAGCTGCTCATGACCCTTGCAAAGCTGAAGGAAAAGGGCTTCCACGTGGAGATGGACGATTTCGGCTCCGGCTACTCGTCCCTGAACACCCTTAAGGACGTGCCTGTCGACCTGCTGAAGCTCGACATGAAATTTGTGAGCGAATCGGCCAACAACGCGCGTGGCGGCAGCATCTTAAGCTCCGTTATCCACATGGCCCACGGCATCAACCTGCCGGTCCTTGCGGAGGGCATTGAGACCCGCCAGCAGGCGGATTATTTAAAGACCATCAACTGCATCTATATGCAGGGTTACCTGTTTTCGAAACCCATCCCGGCCGAGGAGTTTGAAAAGCTGATCGCAGAGCGCGGAAAGAGTACCTCGCAGAACAGCATAATTCCTAAGACCGTGGACAATTCCGTGGATTTCCTTGACGCGTCGACCCAGGCTACGCTCCTGTTCAACAGCTTCCTTGGTGGCGCTGCCATCATCGAATACGAGAACAAGAACATCCTGATCCTCAGGTCCAACGACAGGTTTTACGATGAACTGCGCCTGCCGCGCAGCGATTTCGACAATTCAAACGGCTCCTTTATGCAATATATTGAGGCAAAGAGCCGCAAATCCCTGATAAATGCGGTGGAACTCGCGATAGAGACAGGTGAAGAGACGTCCTGTAACGTCCATTTTACCGCCGTTTTCCACGACGGGCGCGAGGAGTGGCTGCACGCGCGGTTCAGAAGCCTTGCGGGTAAGTTCCACAGCCATATCCTTTATGTTTCGATCTCAAACGTTACTGTGGAGACGCTGCTTGACAGGGCGTTAAAGAAGGAGAGGATAGCGCTTGAGAACATCCTCCACTTTGCGCCTGGCGGCCTTGCGGAGTTTGTTGCAAACGACTCTCATCTGACGCGTATCTACACAAGCGAGACGGCGCAGGATATCCTCGAGATCACCTCCGGGGAAGCCACAGAGGAGAATTTCTTTGCGCAGCTTAAGCAGATACATCCTGAGGACAGGGGCACTGTGAAGAGAGTGGTCAAGGAGTGCGTGGACAAGGAGTCTCCTTTCTCCGTGGAGTTCAGGATAAGCCTTCCGCGCGGCGGTGTCCGCTGGGTAAACCTTTCGGCAAATCCTGCCCGGATCGACAACGAGCTGCACTATTTCGGCATTTATACCGATATCTCGCGCCATAAGGCCATAGAGATAAGGGAGCGCACAAATATCGGCGAAAACGCCCTGGGCGAGACTACTTCAGAGTCCCTTGTAAAGAGATCGCTCCATAAATATCTTTCAACTACTACTGACCTTGTGTATATCAAGGACACAAATATGAATTTCCTTGCCTGCTCCGAGAATTTCGCGAGGTTTACGGGCCACAGCTCCTACGCGGAGATCATCGGAAAGACGGACTTCGACGTATTTCCGGATGAAGAGCGCGCAAGCAGGACTGCAAAGCTCGACCTTGACGCGATCGCCTCCGGCCAGGACAAGGTGGATTATATCGAGAATATCACGGACTCCAGGACCGACCGTCAGTATATCCTTCGCACGTCCCGCTATATCCTAAGGGATTCGGAGGGTGTTGTAGTCGGTATGTTTGCTACGGCCTGCGACATCACGGACCAGCATGTTTTCGACGAATACAAGATCTCGCTTGCATCTTCCGGGCGGTCCATCTACCGCTATATCGTGAACAAAAGGCTGTTCATTGACGAGGAGAAGGGCACAAATGGTGAAGTAACGCCCATTTCCATCAAGAATGGGCCGGAATATGTGGTTTCCAGCGGGCAGGTGGCCCCGGACTCCATCGGCAAGTGGATGAACCTGTTTGACAGGATCGATTCCGGCGAAAGATCGGGCACAGAGGACCTGAGGTTCCGCGAGGAAAACGGCTCTTACAACTGGTACAGGGTCAATTTCAAGAGTATTTTTGACAAGAAGGGCAAACCTTCTTCGGCGATAATAACCTACAGAAATGTGGAGCATTATCACTCCTCGGATATGGACAAGGAGATCATGCAGTCCTGCATCTACAGTGCGCTTGTCACGCTGTATCCTGCTTTTGCGATCTCAAATCTGACGGAAAATGTCACGCGGCCCATTGTTCCTGTTGAAGGCGGAATGCCCGGAGTAGAAAAGCCCGGATCCTATGATGAGGCTGTGAAGCTCCTTGCGTCCCGTTGTGTGACAAATGCGGGTGTCATTTCGTCAACCTTCAACCGCAGCAACCTGATAAAGTCCTTCGCAAGCGGAAAAGCGCTTGTTTCCGCCTTCGCCGACGTTAAGTACGCCGATGGCTCGGTCCATGCCGTAGAATGCGTTGCCATCCATGTTACGGAAACGGTGAACAAGGAAGTGGTATATGCAGTGGGACTGATGAGGGAGGTTTAAGCCTTTGCCCGGCAGCGGGAGCAGAGGCTGTGAGAGCGTATGCTTTTGAAAAACTTTTTCGGACATTTACATACCGTCGGCAGACACAGACGGCTGGTGCGGAAATACTGCTTCAGGCTGGGCCTGTACCGCCAGGGGCTTATGCACGACCTTTCCAAGTACTCACCCACGGAGTTCGGCCCGGGCGTTAGATACTACACGGGCAAAAAGAGCCCCAACGCCGGAGAACGCGACGAGTACGGCTTCAGCACCGCCTGGATGCACCACAAGGGCCGGAACCGCCACCATTTTGAGTACTGGACGGACTACGTCGGGCCCGACAAAGAGATGGTGGGAGTCCCCATGCCGGTGAACTACTTCTGCGAGATGTTCTGCGACCGCGTTGCGGCGAGCCGCATATACAACGGGGATGCCTACACGGATGCCATGCCGCTTGAGTACTACTACAGGTCCAGAGAGTACCGGCTTATGCACAAGGATACGCGGGAGCTGCTGGAAAAGCTCCTTGTGATGCTAAAAGACGAAGGTGAGGACAAAACCTTTGAATACGTGAAAAAAGAAATATTGAAGAGGTAAGCGGCGTTGCCGCAGGCTTTAATGCAAACAAAAAAGCAGTCTCGGGTACCGGTCCGGTCTCGAAACTGCTTTTGATTTTTAGTGGAGGGACTCAGAACTTGCGGATCTCTTCGCTCTCGTCCGTGGTCTTTTCTATCTTTGTGATAGTCACAAAGTAGCTGACATGCTCGTTTACGTGCACTTCCACGCGCTCCCCTATCTTTTTGCCCATCACTGCAACTCCCAGGGGCGAGTCCTTATTGATAACGCCGTTCAGCGTGTTCACCCTTACAGACGTCACAAGCTTGAAGGTCTCTTCGGAGCCGTCATCCTCAAACCTGACGGTGACAGTGTTGTTCAGCCCCACTTCGTCTTTGGCGGAGGTGTCCTCTATCACTGTCGCGGTCTTGATCATCCTTTCAAGATAGCGGATGCGGCTGTCGTTCTGATTGCGCTCGCGCTTAGCGGCATAATACTCAAAATTCTCGCTCAGATCCCCCTGCGCCTTTGCTTCCTTCAGCGCCTCAAGGATCTGGGGCCTTAACACGAGTTTGCGGTGATCGATCTCATCCTGCATCTTCTGGATATCACCGCGGGTTAATTGATCAAACATTTCGAATTCCTTTGTTAGTGTTACTTTTCAATGAGTTCAATTGAGCGTCCTTTGTTCTGGAGCAATGTTCTCAGATTCTCATAGACGCCTTTTGCAGCGTAATCGTCAATAAGATATACAATGCTGTTGTTGTAGGTATCGGTATTTAACTGAGCCAAGATGCCTTCAGCGGTTATTTCTACATCGTTCATAGTAATTTTTTGACCACTGACTTTTATGTATACCTTAGGTGCAGACTCGTCTACGGGATGAGTGGGAACAGGTGAAGGATTAGGGGTTATTGTAGTGTTCAAATCTATTGGTTCATTGCCTTTCCCAACTTCCTTAATGCTTCCTACCACGCCACCGATCCAGCCTTCTCCGCCGGGGAATAGGATGCCACGGTCAATAAGGAGACCAAGTAGAATACCGATGATCAGTACAAGTAAAAGAATGATCAGGAAAAGGTGGTGTTTTCTCTTTTTCTTTTTCGGTTTTTCACCGTGCGGGCCATCATGTCTGCCGTGTTTGCCGGGCTTTTGTTCCTTTGGTTGCTCACCGGGCATCGGAACCTGTGGATACTTGCTTTTGCTCATAATTCCTCCAAAAAATATATAGTTTTTTGCTTTTAATACTCTTTGTCTTTTGAACTATCATGTGAAATATCATAACCCTTGTTTAGGTCTAAGTCAATATATTCGAGCATTTCGTGGATAACGTTACAACTGTGTAAGGGTACTTGATAGTCCTTATTAGCGTCATCATTGCGAGGTTGAT
>JAGDCQ010000061.1 GCA_017958465.1 Lachnospiraceae bacterium | reverse complement strand
GTAAAAATCACCCGCTTCAGCATCGCTTTCAACAGCCTCGCTCTCTTCTGCCTGCAGCGGTTTTGCGATATAGTTCAGCCATGCGGGCGGCAGAAGGCTGTCAGGATCCGCAGAAGCAAGAACTGCCTCCTTGGCATCCGCAACAGTGATCACGGCAAGCCCTTCATAATAACTTTGCAGTTCCCCTTCAAAAGCCTCCGCATAGACAAGAGCCGTTTCTTCATCTTCGGCTTCGACCAAAATCTCATCTGACACATAATCAAGATCTTCCTGCGCAGAGGATGTCTCATCGGACAGAGAAAGCAGCAGATCCTTTTCTTCAATCTGCGCTTCGCTTAAACGGAACGCTGCCTCATCGTCCGGATCTTCTTCCGGCTCTTCGATTGCGCACTGCAGCAGCTCGTCTGTCTCAGGATCAGAAGATGCTTCTTCAAGTCCTTCCGAATGATCCCCTTCCTCCAAAGTCGGACTTTGTGTCTGCGTTATGTCAACCTCTTCGGCAGTCTGTTCGTAAAAATCACCCGCGTCGGCTGCTGTTTCCTCCGCCTCCGCCAATTCTTCCTGCAGTTCAGTTTGTGTTATGTCAACTTCATCAAAAAATGCACCACAATCATTCCCGGACCCTTCATCCGGTAATGTCTGTGATGCATATACGCCACTTGTTCCCTGCAGGACCAGAACAACTGCAAGTAATGCTGCGACCCATCTTTTTTTCATATTTATCTCTCCGACATATTTTGATTCCGTAAAGAAGTACACACCTTACAAATATATATCGTCAAAATCTTCGATTTTTTTAATCTTTCCGCACCGGTTCGTGCTCAGCTTCGAAAGTAATACTAAATTCCACTTATTCTTTTCTGAAAAAGAATTCAGTCTTACGGAAATTCCATTTCATCCTATAATACTTCCTGATACTCCTTGTTCCTGGAAAGGAGACCTTATGTCCAGTTTGATTCCAGGTAACCAAAAGCACTTAACCCTCGATAACAGGGTGTTTATTGAGAAGTGTCTTGATCAGGATATGGCTATGAAAGATATCGCCAAGCCCCTGTGCAAGGATCCTTCTACCATCTCAAAGGAGGTGAGGAAGCACCGTACATTCCACCCTCATAATGATCTCGCCCTAAAAGGTTCTGCCAACCGATGCGTGAACAAGAAAGACTGCTCTCTGAAAAAAGTCTGTCCTGCCACAAAGCTCTGTACCGGCAGATGTGCATCCTGCAAGAAGATCAACTGCAACAAAGTATGTAAGGATTTTGTCCCCGATACCTGTTCAAGGCTGTTACGGGCGCCCTTTGTCTGTAACGGCTGTCCATCCAAGACAGGCTGTCGCAAGGACAAATACTACTATAGGGCTACCACCGCCAACCGCGATTACAGGACCATCCTGGTCGAATCAAGGGAAGGTATCAACACCACCGAAGAAGACCTCAAAGTGCTTGATGAGATAATCTCTCCTCTCATCCGGCAGGGGCAATCACCTGCGATGATCCTCATGAACCACCCTGATCTGGGCGTTTCGGAAAAAACGATATACAACTACATCGAACGCGGTTACATGTCCGTTATCAACCTTAATCTTCAACGCAAGGTTAAGTACAAGCTCCGCAAATGCCACAAGACTGTGATCAATGACAAGGGCATATTTGAAGGCCGTACATACAAAGACTTTCAGGAACTGCTCAAAAATCATCCCGACATCCCAGTCGTTGAGATGGATACTGTGCTTGGCTGCGAAGGTTCCAAGAAGGTATTCCTTACGCTTTATTTCAGGTCCTGTAAGTGCCTTCTTATATTTCTTATGCCGGATAAATCCGCCGCCTCTGTAAAGGCCGTATTTGACCGTTTGGAAAAGAAACTCGGAACCTTTGTGTTCAACTCACTGTTTCAGGTCATACTGACGGACCGCGGTTCGGAGTTCTCTGATCCTGATGCCCTGGAAACAGGGAGCGATAACTTCATACGTACGAGCATCTACTTTTGCGATCCTATGTGTGCATGGCAAAAGCCCGGCGTTGAGAAAAGCCACGAATACATCCGCTACATACTTCCAAAGGGCAGCTCGTTTGATAAGCTCACTCAGTGGGATGTCGACAAGGTCATGAATCACATAAACTCATCAGCAAGAGCCAGTCTGAACGGCTTACCCCCTATCAGACTGGCTCAGTTGCTGTTCGATCAGGAAACGTATAAAGCGTTCAAGTTCAAAGAGATATCACCCGACGATATCATCCTGACTCCTGATCTTATAAAATAAATCATTTTTGACGAGGAACAAGGATTATCAACCATCATATTTGCTACCTGACGGGTGGAATTTAGTTATGCCGAACTATCTCCAGTCGTCTGTTTGCTATGAGGTTTTATCCATTAACGTTGCTCATCAACCCCTATTATAAGCCTTTTTCAGTCTGATTCAATTTGTTTTCAAGGTACTGTTTACGGGAATTTAATCTCCACTGTGGAATTTAACTATACAGTGGAATTTACTTATTCACTCAAGCTATTATAAATGCCCTTATTCCTCCTTTGTAAAATCATTCGAATTGGCTAAGGTAATTGTCTCTTGCAGTCTCAGGATCATCCACCGTATCAAACGAGGCAAGAAGATCCAGAAGGACCTGATCATCGACTGCAAGACCTTCGACTATGAAATATGCAACAATATCTTCGTTCACATCACAGTATGCAAAAGTGCAGGGCTTGCCTGACGCATCATAAGTAACGGTATGCCATTCGTACAACCCGAGGTTAAGTACCGGCCCAAGCTGCCTTTCACCATTCCACATATCAACGTTATCCTGTGCCATAGCCTTGGCATCCGGTATGGATGATGAAGTGTAACTCATCTCGGCGGAAATCTGGTGATCTCCTGTTCCGTCGCTGAATGAATTCTCTTCCTCGGAAAAAGGTTCGTAACCGGCAGGGTAATCAGCGTAATACCAGCCCTGATGAAGCGTCGTGCTCGTTGCGGCACCGGAGGATCTGCCGCCTTCAGACTTCCCGCCATTTCCGCCACCTTCAGCATCCTTCCCGTCATCATCTGAAGAGTTTGAAGGCTTTGAGGTTCCGCCGCCATAATGTGTTGCCGCCGTTTTATCAAGAATTTCGGTAAGCGCCGTACCGCTTCCCGCTCCATTTAAAGACTTGGAAGAACCACCTACCGCGTTCTTTATTATAATGATTATTCCAAGTATTATTGCAAGAGCTATAAGTGCACCTGCAATGATCATTATTTTTTTCCCGAATCCGCCGCCCTGCACGGACCGATTCACAGCCTTCGGTGCTGCCTGGGATTGCGGTGCTGCCTGC
>JAGDCQ010000060.1 GCA_017958465.1 Lachnospiraceae bacterium | reverse complement strand
GCTTTCGTGTAAGTTCCACCGCCCGCTCCGATATCAGCAATTTTAGCGTTTGGACGAAGGAATTTGTGCAAGTAGTGCATGGTTACGATAAACTCGGTTTCGTTTGCCTTTGTATAGGTCAGACGATTCTTCTCGGGGAAATCGGTATATTGTTCGATTACTTTTTTCTCTTGCTCATGCGACATAATCTCTTTCCTTCCTGATAAATCCAGATTTCGCGATATCTCGACAAACGTCGATTTGTGCCTTGGCACGTTATTTTAAAAGATAACCTGATGGTATGCGGTTAAATACATTTGGTGCCATTAAGCTGCCTCCTTTTGTAATTGTTATAGCAAAAGTCCTATGACTTTTGCAAGTAAAAAGCAAAAAGTCCTATGACTTTTGCAGATCTGCAGTAGTCATAGGACCGTTTCTTATCCAAATTATTTATTCGCGGGCTCCCACACGTTCTGATACTCATTCATCCGCCGTCTTAAGGCAAAACTTATACCTTTCAAGATTCACATCATCGCTGTCCAGGTATCTGGTATCAATGTATTCTCCGCCATTGGCCAGGATCGTCTTCTTACTTCCAATGTTGTCCGGCAGGCAGCTTACCACCACTTCCTCAAATCCGAAGGCAGTTAAGAAATCCAGTGCCTTTGCCAGCATTATCTTGGCATATCCGCGTCTGCGTTCCGATGGACGCACGGAATATCCCACATAGCCGGTGCATTCCTGCATCCGCTGCGTAAGCACATTATGCACCTGCATGCAGCCCACCATCCTGTTGTCAGCTTTACGGATCACCAGCAACACATTGCCCCAGGCGCCATGCTCATCGGCCACACGGCTCGGGTTTGCCCATCCGATGCAATAATCCACATACTCCTGCGGATCGGGCATACGTTTCATGGAGAAGCATCCGTCAAAGGATGAATCCGCATCCAGCATTTCCTGACGATACGCCACTATCTCATCCGCATAGTTCATGGTAGGCTCTATGAAAAGCAATTCCTCTTCCGGTACTTCTTTTCCGGCAACATATTCCAGCGAAAACTTCTCGCACACGATTTTTGAATACTCCGTAAAAGCAACTCCGAACTCTATTGCCTGTGCTTTGAAGAAGTCCTTATGAACACGTCTCCAGTGCGCCAAAGACCTGTCACCTTCTCCTTCCGCATACGCATGAAAAGGCGGAACCTCGCGAAAGGGCCTGATATACACATCGTAAGTTCTTATAATACATACCGCCTCACCACGGCTGTCCAGGATAACGCTGTAATCTCCGGGCTTCGGAAGCCCGGCGGCCGCATTTTCCGCATCGAAAGTATCATACAGGCTTGATGTGCCAAACTTTTTCCCCTCTGCCACAAGCTTCGTCAGCACTTCCGGATCGTCTCCTTCGTAGTCAAAGCTCCACGCCTCGTGCGGCGTATCTATATCAATTCCTTTTTGGGAGCAGAATTCTGCCCACAATTCCTCTGCTTTCATAACTTTGCCCCCGATAGTATTCTGCCACATATCCCGCATTTATTCATTCTGATACTCTGCAAGCGCCTTGTTTAAGTTCTGCGCCTCCCCAAGCTCGAGAACATATTCAACGATGCCCGAAAGCACGAAAACAACGGCGATCCCGACTGCTATACCGATTACGACGCTTAGTTTTTCCGTAGGGATTGAGCTTGCAGAAAAAGCCAAAACCATGATCGTAAGCTCTATAAACCCAAGCGAGATCAGCCTTCGGATAATGAGCCTTTTCATGCTGATCTCCTTATCCTCTCTGAAGAAAAACACAGGAATAACGCCTATTGCCGCGTACAGTAGCGGTGAAATAAACACTTCGTAACCAAGCACTCTGTCGCGGTCAAACAGCAACCCAAGCACCATCAGCAGCACGGAAATAAGCGTAAAAAGGATAAAATACATCCTGAACGCTTCAAGTAATTTGTCTTTTATTCTGTTCATGCCTTGCCTCCTGCCCCAAAACTGCGTTTCATAAGCGCATTTTTCAGCTCTGAAACGTATTTTCTGGAGATGATCATCTCCTCGCCGTTTTTAAGGAGCGCGCTGTATCTGCCGCCAAGCGCGGGTTTTATCGCTTTGATCTTCATCAGGTTAAGCAGCATGCTTTTCTGCACCCTGATAAATGACCTGCCATTAAGCTTTTCTTCCAGCTCATAGAGCTTCTGCCTGACCTCGAAGCTTTCCTTCGCCGTATAGATGAACACCCTGTTGTCGACCGATTCCGCGTAAAATATGTCTGTTACGGATATCTCGACATCCCTGCCGTCCTTCTTCGCGCCAAGCTGTCCCTGCCCGGCTTTAACGAAGCTGATTATCTCCCCGATCTCATCTGTGATCTTGTGGCATCGGATCTCCAGTATTTCCGGCTGTTCTGTTGGTATCTGCTTTACTCTTATCTCCATTGTTTCCCGCTTCCGGACTTAAGTTTTTCCACATAGCAATACTATAGACCACTGCGATCACAATTGCAATGCTGACTGATATCCAAAGTTCTTTTTCCGCAGTTCCGAATATCCGCAAAGACGCTTCTTCGTCGCTTATGGCGCTGAGCGCGTTGTTGATCCCGTGGAAGATTATGCACGGAATAAGGCTTTTACCCTTGTAAAAAAGCGTCACAAGCATAAATCCGACCGCAACCGCAAAAGCAATCTGGCAAAGCGTTTCAAGAACGTCCTGTCCATTCAGCAGGTTTACGATATGGCCTATCCCAAAGGTTACGGAAGACACTATGATCGCGGATCTCACGTTCTTCTGCGACATTCCCACAAAAAGAAAGCCTCTGAATATAACTTCTTCAAGGAATCCCACGCAGAGCATGCTGATGATATAAAACACGGTTTCCGGAACCGGGTATTTCTGCGTAACTCCGAAAAATATGCTTGAAAAGCCGATCAGCATAAGCGGGATAAAGAACCATGCTCTGCTTAACCTGTATTCCGGCAGTTTCAGACCGTACTTTTCAAAGAGCCCGTTTTTCTTCATCCAGACAAAGAGAACGATTGAAAACAGCACATGAAAGATCATGGACGGAAGCTTCACAATGCCTGCAGTGGCGGCGATCGCCTCTGCTGCGCTCGTTCCGACAACATAGACCACGATACACAGTATCGCGAAAAAAACCTCGTTTTTCTGATAGATCTTATTCATTCTTATATACCCCTTTCCAAAGCATTTTCTGCTTTACGAAACGAATATATAAGAAGCCTCAGTTTCTTTCAATATTTCCGGAGGTAAAATGCATTTTTCGGTTGTAAGATGCACAAAAATTTTGTTACTGATCTGCGAAGCAGATTCTTTTTACCTGATCTTCACCAGATGGTACCCATAACATGCCGTAATTGTCAACACCAGGGCCTTTATCATAAATCCTTATTCGTGGCACTTTCCGTGTCTGCAGTTATGGCCCTCACCATGTTCATGGTCATGATCATGATGGTTGCAGTTTGCCTCGCCGTTTGCATCAAGCGATCCTGCGATCAGGGCCTCAACAGCTGCATCAGCGCTTCCGCTTGCTCCGGCGTAAAGCTTGATCCCTGCCTCCTCAATAGCGTTCACAGCGCCCCCGCCGATGCCGCCACAGATCAGTGCATCTACATCTGCGATATTAAGAATGCCTGCAAGTGCGCCGCATCCTTCGCCGTTGGTGCCTAAGATCTGCGAATTAACTACCTTTCCATTCTCAATGTCATAAACCTTGAACTGCTCGGTCCTTCCAAAATGACCGAAAACCTCTCCGTTGTCATAAGTTACAGCTACTCTCATTGCTTTATCTCCTTTGTTTTTCAGGTTCAGGCTGAACCCGCTTCTTTGTCTGTCAATTAGGATGTTTCCACCGGCGATACGACGCCTTTTTCCCTCAACCACAGCACTCACCTCTAAACCCTG
>JAGDCQ010000059.1 GCA_017958465.1 Lachnospiraceae bacterium | reverse complement strand
TGAAGATGCAACTACTATAAGGCTGCCGCACTTTTCGGCAGCGTAAAGATAATAGGTGTCTCCCTTCTTTACCACATCCGGCGCAAAAAGGACGGAATCGTAGTGGGTCTCGTAGGAAACACCGTGATAAGTCCAGTCCGTAAGGTCGTCAACAGGCGCAGACCATACCACATAGTTTTTCCCGCAGTATTTGTCTTTTTCAATATCGTGAGAGCCGTAAACGTAGACCCTCTTCTCGCCGTTGTATTCAAACACTCTCGGTTCCCCGTCCGGAACGTGCTCCCAAAGCGGCATATAAGGGTTTGCACCCTTTATGTATTCTTTCTTCTCCATGTCTGTAACCCCTTTCCCCGTTACTTTGTACAGTCAATTTATGCGGTCACTTTGAACAGTCCATTTATGCGGTCACTTTGTACGGTCGCCGTGGGCGTTCATGCCGTTTATGGCTGCCGCACAGATCACCTTGTCAGGGGCAGTCTCTGCGGCAACCTTCACTTCATAATAGCTTGCGGTCCTTCCGTTCTTGATACACCTTGCTGTTGCTATCAGCTTTTCGCCAAGCTTAGCGGGCCTTAAGTATGAAACATTGGCAGAAAGGGTCACTGTTGCGGGGCTTCCCGTCCTTACTATCTCATCCGCATTTGCCGCGATAGCAAAGCAAAAATCCGCAAGGGTGTATATTGCTCCGCCCTGCACCACGCCGTCGGCGTTTACATGCTTTTCGCGCGGCATAAGCGAGCATACCGCAAACCCCTTATCTGCCTCTTCTATCACTATTCCTGTAGTATCAAGGGCATAGATATCTCCCTTAAAGAACGCTTTTACTTTTTCCAGATCTTTTGATTCCATGTTTCTCTTACAGACCCTTCTTAAACCATCATCTCATATATTTTTGTACAGTCATCTTCGTTAAGGGTCACAAAACCGTAGAGCGTGCCGTTCCTGCCGTTGCCCCTGCAGAGGGACTGTACGAGGGCAGGGATATCCTCTTTCTTTGCCCCCAGCTCTTCGAAATTCTTTGGCATCCCGATAGAGATAAGGAAACGCCTGAAGGCCTCGATGCCGGCTTTTGCCGTCACTTCCGGATGGGCAAAATCCATCTGGCAGCCCCATACCCTTGTTGCCACCTGGGCAAAACGCATCACGTTATGCGACATTTCGTAGGTGAACACAGCAGGCATGGTGACCGCAAGGCCTGCGCCATGGGCACAGTCGTACATTGCGGAAAGCTCGTGCTCTATGTCGTGGCTGAGCCAGTCCTGGCTCCTGCCTACACCACAGGAATTGTTGTGCGCCATTGTCCCTGCCCACATGATATTTGCCCTTGCATCATAGTTGTTTGGATCCGCGATCACTCTCGGTCCTTCGTGGACCATAGTAAGGAGCAGGGCTTCTATCATCCTGTCCGTAACTTCCACTTCATCCGTGTTTGTAAGATAGCGCTCGTAAAGATGCGCCATGATATCCGTAATACCCGCTGCCGTCTGGTAGGCAGGCAGGGTCTGGGTAAGGGCGGGGTTAAGGATGCTGAACCTTGGACGGAGGGCATCGCCGCTCGCACCGCGCTTGAACATCCCTTCTTCCTTTGTGATGACGGAATCAGGGCTTCCCTCGCTGCCGGCTGCGGCTATGGTGAGCACAGTTCCGATGGGAAGTGCCTTTTCTATGGCTTTCCCCTTGTAGAAGTCCCAGAAATCGCCGTCGTAAAGAACGCCTGCAGCTATGGCCTTAGAAGAGTCGATAACACTTCCGCCGCCTACAGCAAGGATAAAGTCCACGTTTTCCTTCTTACACAGGTCGATCCCTTCGTAAACAAGGCCGCTCCGGGGGTTCGGCTTAACACCGCCAAGCTCTGTATAGGCAATGCCTTCGGCTCCAAGGGACTTTTTAACCCTGTCAAGAAGCCCGGAGCGTACTACACTGCCGCCGCCGTAGTGGATAAGGACTTTTGTCCCTCCAAACTTTTTGACATATTTCCCTGCAAGATCCTCTGTCTCCTTCCCGAAGACAAAACATGTGGGTGCATAATACTCAAAATTGTTCATAAAACCATCCTTTCAGCCCTGAAGGCACTTTCATAATCCGGACAGTCGTTTAGAGCACTCTCTGCTCACCCTACCCAAATCTTTAAGCTCTGCCGGGCTCTTTGGCCCTTCATCATTCTCCTTCGTATGGCACGTAACCGTTCTCCCTTGCGATCCTTGCGCCGTTTCCGGCCTGCAGCCACGCGATTATCTCCCGCACGATGCTGTCCTTTGGAAGATCCTTTCTTGTGACTATCTGCGAGAAATTAAGGAACGGATACTGTCCCTTAGAGATAGTCTCATCGCTAGGAACCACTCCGTCGATGCCAAGAAGCTTGATCTCGGAGCTGGAATGCATATTTACAACATAATAGTAATACGAATAAGAGATCGCGCCCTTTCCGTTGTCGTAATCCGCAACGTGATCGATGGACCCCATCATATCGTTATCCACACGGTCAACGCGCGGAGCCATTACCTGCCCTTTCGGAAGGACATAGCGATACAGACCGCTCTGGCTTCCCGAGCCCTCATTTCGCTGGAACAGGACGATAGGCTCGTCTTTTCCGCCTACTTCCTTCCAGTTTGTGATCTTCCCGCTGACGATCCCTTTAAGCTGTTCCTGGGTTACACTGTTCACCGGGTTATCCTTATTTACGAAAAAGACAAAACCACCGCTCAGGATCGTATGATACTCAAACTCTACACCTGCCTTCTTTGCGTCTGCAACCTGATCGTCGGAGGGAAGCGCACAGAAGATCATATCCGCTCTGCCTGCAATGAGGTTTTGGTAAGCCGAGGGAGTATTGTTGCAGGGCAGGAACAGTTTTGCGTCTGCAGCCTGCATCCCGAGAAGTTCCGCAAAAACGGCATCGTAGAAAGGCTCAAGCGCAAGGGCGCCGTCTATCACCGGAATGTTGTCGGGAGTCACATATCCTCCTCCGGGAAGCACTGCGCTTTGCAGGGCCTTGGTAGGCTCAGGGGCAGCAGTCGGTGAAGGTGTGATGGAAGGCTCAGGGGTAGCAGTCGGTGAAGGTGTAACGGAAGGCTCAGGGGCAGCAGTCGGTGAAGGTGTAACGGAAGGCTCCTGTGTAACGATCCCTGTGGGTCCGGTACCGGTTACAGCTCCCTTGCTGCAGGCGCAGCACACTATCATTGTAAAGATCACTACAGCAGTAAAGATCGGTTTCTTGTTATACATTTCCTATTTCCTCTTTTCACTCTATAAATACGCTTTATTCTCAATGTACTTCTGACCAGTCGACCGGAAGGCCCTTATACATTTTAAGGTGTCTGATGATAACATAAGGGTCTGAGCATCGAAAAGCAGAATCAAAGAAATTGTTTGTCAGGTCGTTCCGCAGCTCTGCAGGTATCGACGGGTTTAGACCCTTTATCTCGTTCCCTGAAGGGCCTTCGTTTTTAATGTATCCACCATCCATCCACTGATATAAACAATTATGCCAGCTCCACTCGTCGTATAATTTCAGGTTCAATGGCTCACAAACTAATCCGACAAAATATGGCCTAAGCGCTTTTGCAACCTCTTCCGCAGCCTCTCCCTCAGCAAACTTAGATTCGTCTTTTCTAAATGAGCTGATGATCTCTGCGAGAAGGTTTTCAAAAGGTATATCAAAGATCTCATCCAGGGACAGTATTTTTCCTTCATGAGCATACGTATACACATCTAATTGCGTTCGCAGGCTTCCTCCCAACCATCCTTCCACTTGCCATTGGATGCAATAATAATCATTAGGCCACAAAGTGACATAATTGCAATATAGTTGTATTTCATCATAGGGAAGTGAGTTTCCGGTCCACTGATCCGTCAATTGTTTTGCGTAAGAGAGTATCTTTTCGTTCGACAAGTATTCAGAGATAAATGAATCCGGAATAGATGCTGTGGCCAAAGGCTGTTCATCCGCGTAAACTGTGACAGAAGGATTCTTCGATCCTTTCGAACTTATCCTGAACTCTCCGATTCTTGCACCAGAAAAAGTACTTAACGATCCAAGATACCACAAGTGAGAGTATTCTTCTGTGCAGAGCTTTTCACCACGTCCACGGTCAGGTGGCGTAAAAGGAAGGCTGATATACCCGGCCTCTTTCCCTTCAATAAAAAACTGTATTTCCCCACTATAAGGGAGAAAGAACTGTTCGTCTCCCTTAAGTTGTAATGGCAGTTTCCCTCCGTCGTATTCTTTTGACGGATCATAGTCATCATTATACCAGGATTCGCTATACCAGTAATCGTATTTACTGATCTCTTCTAACTCTTTATTCAAATATCCAAGGTAGTCAAAGCCTTCAGGAAAAAGGTCCGACAATGACAATTCCTCACCTGTCCGAAGATCGAAGTTCAGACAAACAGTTTCAAACTGTT
The DNA here is from genome assembly GCA_017958465.1 of Lachnospiraceae bacterium. GTDB lineage: Bacteria > Bacillota > Clostridia > Lachnospirales > Lachnospiraceae > SZUA-448. The sequence continues at coordinate 1,699 of JAGDCQ010000059.1, read as the reverse complement.
CCGGAAGGGTTCTCGCTCCGTACGGTTTGTTCCATTCCCAGGTCCAATAACCATTTATTCTTACGCTAAGGATCCCCTGGTATTCATTACACTCACAGGACAGTTCAAGCTTAGAAGGCCCATTATCCCTAAAAAGAAGCACATACCCCGGAGAATCCGGGAGGTAAGCCGGGTCAGACATATCCATGCACACTTCTTTTAACCTTTGATTGATCTTTTCAGCGACCGTTTCATTTTTTATTTTGGCCACACAAAAGCAAGTATAAGAAGACTTATCATCCTCAATTATGGAAACAACCCGCTCCCGGGTTAATCCGTATTTCGCTGCGTTATTTTCCCATGCCGAATACTCCGGAGCTGTACCCAGAGGATTTGCCACTGTCTTTGGTCTGACAGCCTCATGCAGTTCCCTGCTCCTTACGACCATATCCGCAATGGAGAGGGGTGGAGTAAGCGTCGGTGTTGGTGTCGGCGTCGAAGTCGGAGTCGGTGTTAAGGTGACAGTCGGAGTCGGTGTATCCGTCACCGCAAAGGTAGGCGTCGAAGTCACCGTTTCACCCGGCGTCCCGGATATTTCGTTTATCTTCCCCGGATCCTTTGTGCAGGCTGTTGCAAAACTGCAGCAAAGAGCAAGCAGAACAGCTGCGGTCAATATTTTTTTCATTTTTATCCCCTTTTTCAGCCTGCCGCGGATCAGTGCTCGTGCAGTCTGTAATCTACGTCCTCATTTATGATCTCCATCTTGCCGGCTTCTATCTTTGAGAAATCAAGGATATCGTTGATGATCCCAAGCAGGGTCTTGCCGGCTGTCCGGATACTCTCTGAATAAGCGACAATTTCCTCATCGCGGCAGTCGCGGAGCACCATCTCATTAAGCCCCAGTATGGCATTCATAGGAGTGCGGATATCGTGGGACATAGTGGACAGGAAGTGGGATTTAGCCTCATTTGCCTGCTTTGCTGCCTCTGCCGCGACCGCAAGCCTTCTGTTGTAGGAGGTGAGGATCAGCCCCATTATCACGAGGTTGATAGCAATGATCAGCGTTTTCTTCACGCTTACACCTCCCATAAGCCATTCTGAGTAAAATTTTATCACAGTAAAGGCGCAAAATCAATATTTGCAGTTTATTTGGTTACTGTCCGTCACATTAAAAAAAGGCCGCTCAAAAAGAGCGGCCGTGCAATTATTTAAGTATCTCCGCAAGATGCTTTGTGTAGTCGTGATCGGGAGTATCCTCCGTGATCTCCCAGACCAGGACTCCGCCCAGGGAATATTGGTCGATCAGAGCGCACTTGGCATCTATAGTTTCTTTGGTCTCGTAAGAAATGTACCAGCAATAATATTTTGAGGTCTCGTCGTCGTTCCACAGATAGGCGCCGCCGGCCGGCTTATCATAGCCTTTGTGCCAGCCCTTCTCCTCAACATCCACAGCCTCCTGCTCGAATTTCGTTATCTGAGCCACAGTAAGGAGGTTCTGGTCTATCTTACCGGGAACAACTATATTTGAGCCGGCGGGGTATTTAGTCTCCTTTGCAAGCTTGAAACCTGTCCCGTAGTACGGAACGCCGATGTTCAGCTTCTTAGATTCTACCCCTTTCAGCGCAAAATAGGCGATTGCGTTTTTCGTACCGGAAACCGACGACGCATGACCCGCTTTTTTCTCCCATTCACCGGACATGTCGTATGTCATGATATTTAT
>JAGDCQ010000058.1 GCA_017958465.1 Lachnospiraceae bacterium | reverse complement strand
GTGGATTCCATAGAAGGGTTTGACATCAAAAAGCCCGGCGACATAAAGAAAATGCTCCTTACCGAGATCCTGACTCCTCAGGTATTCCTTCTGGGCTTCTTTATCGGCTTTTTCCATATGACGAATTTCTGGGATTTCCCGATCTACTTTGTGGTGAGCGGAGCCATAATCCTGTTCTCAAATGCAGTAATCTGCAGGTTCAGGAAGGAGACCCTCATAATGACGGCAGCCCATGCGGTGGTCATTCTCGCGGTTTCCACTATAGTGTCCCTGCCCTTCACCCTTAAGTTTGACCAGATTTCAACAGGTATCGGACTTTCCCTGGACCACACGCCGCTCTACCAGCTGTTTGTGCTCTGGGGGCTCCCCATTACGGTGGTGATCACCTTCCTTGTGGCTTTGATCAGAAGTCTCAACAAGAAGCTTGGGAAGCGCTTTAAGACTGCATCCGACAAAAAGAAGAACAACCCGAACCGCCCGTCCATAAGCAAATTCTGTGACGAGCACCCGGGCTTCGACTGGCTTTACAGGTTTATCTCATCCCTTGAGATATCCGATCTTTTCGTGATAACTCTCGGGCTTTGCGCTGTGGGCCTCATCCTTATGCCTGAATTGATATACGTAAAAGATATCTACTCCGGCTCCTACAAGCGCGCAAATACTATGTTCAAGCTCACATACCAGGCATTTATAATGTTTGGGATGTGCATGCCTTACATCATCGGCAGGTTCCTGAGGTTTGGCGACTTTGTTCGCCAGCGCATCTTTGCGGCTGTTGCCTTCTTCCTGCTCATGACCACCTTCGGCTATTTCTTTAATGCCGCACACGCATGGTTTGGCGATTACACGGACAAGACCCGCTACAAGGGCCTTGACTGCGTGGCTTTCCTTAAGGATTACTATCCCGAGGACCTTGCGGCAGCGGAGTGGATAAACGAGAACATCGAGGGAGAAGTCCACATCCTTGAGGCTGTGGGATACAGCTACACCTATTACGGCCGTGTTTCGGTCCTTACAGGCAGTACAACCCCCATAGGCTGGGAAACCCACGAGTGGCTCTGGAGGTCTTCAGCAAACTTTGACAAGCCCGCTGTTATTCCGGAGCGCCAGGCGGATATCAAGACTGTTTACAGCTCTGACGACGCAGCCGTGATAAGGCAGATCCTCAACAAGTATGATATCGACTATCTCTATGTGGGCGAGGCAGAGCGGTACGACGGTATGAACAAAGGTAATTCCGGAGACGAAGGGTACTTCCGCAATACCGCCGACGGATACTATTATGCTAAGCGCACGCTCAATGACAGTGTTTTAAGGAGCCTTGGCGAGGTTGTTTACCAGGCTACTGATGAAAACGGAAACGCATTGAACCCCGACGGTACCTACAGGACCTATATAGTAAAAGTTAAATGAGACAGATATGGCAGGAACAAAGAATCTGAAAAACAGGAGGGTGGTAGTAGGCATAGTTGCGCACGTTGACGCCGGAAAGACCACCCTGACAGAGGGAATCCTATATTCCTGCAGCAAGCTGAGGACTCTCGGTCGTGTGGACCACAAGGACTCTTTTCTTGACAACAACGAGATCGAGAGGGCCCGCGGGATAACGGTCTACTCGAAACCCGCATGCTTCACTCTCGGAGACACGGAGTTTACCCTCATCGATACACCGGGTCACGCGGATTTCGCACCGGAGACGGAAAGGTGCCTTAAAGCCCTGGACGTGGCAGTGCTGGTGATAAGCGGGACTGAGGGGATCCAGGCACATACAAGGACACTTTGGAAGCTTATTGATCACTATAAGCTTCCTTGTCTTGTTTTTGTAAATAAAATGGACCGGGCTCTTACGGACAGGTCCGAGATAATGAGGGACCTGAAGAAGGACCTTTCCTCCGGAATGGTGGATTTTACGGCCTCCGGCGAGGAGTTTTACGAAGCCGTGGCTGAAAACGATGAGGCCCTTACGGCCAAGTTCCTTGAGGGCAGGAAGATCCTTGACCGGGAGATATCGGAGCTTGTGGCAAAGCGCCTTGTTTATCCGGTCTATTTTGGCTCCGCCCTTAAGACAGATGGCATCAGTGCCTTTCTTGACGGCCTTACAAGGTTTACGCCGGTGCCGGAGAGAAGCCTGGATTTTGGGGCTTATGTCTACAAGATCCGTTATGACGAAAAAGGCGAGAGACTGACATTTGCAAAGATCACGGGAGGCTCCGTCTCTCCAAGGGACAGCATAGTCCACAGAGGGGAAGACGGTACAGAGGAAAAGGTAAGCCTTATAAGGCTCTACGACGGAGCAAAGTTTGAAGGTGTTCAAAAAGCCGAGGCCGGCATGGTAGTGGCACTTACGGGCCTTAAGGACACAAAGGCAGGCGAGGGCCTCGGAAGCTGTGAAAACGGCATTCCGCCCGTGCTTGTCCCTGTGCTTTCAAGAAAGCTCATATTGCCTTCAGGCGTTGACGTTTCCACAGCCCTCCCTGTCATGAAGATGATAGAAGAGGAGAACCCTGAGATCTCCGTGACATGGAACGAAAAGCTCAAGGAGATAGAGCTTGGGACCATGGGGGATATCCAGGATGAGATCCTCAAAAACCGCATAAGAGAGCGGCTTGGCGCCGATGTGGAGCTTTCGGAAGGAAGCGTTCTCTACAAGGAGACTATCACCGGGCCGGTTGAGGGTGTTGGGCACTTTGAGCCATTAAGGCACTATGCCGAGGTCCACCTGCTGCTGGAGCCCGGGCCACGGGGGAGCGGCATCACCGCGGAAAGCATCTGCAGTGAGGACATACTTGACCGCAACTGGCAGCGGCTTATCCTTACCCACGTTTTTGAACGGACGCATAAAGGCGTGCTCACAGGGGCGCCGCTTACAGACGTTTCTATAAAGCTGGTGCGCGGACGCGCCCATAAAAAACATACGGTTGGAGGCGACTTCAGGCAGGCCGTTTACAGAGCTATCCGGCAGGGCCTGATGCAGGCGGATTCTGTGCTCCTTGAGCCTTATTATGATTTTCGCCTGGAGATACCGCAGGAGTCCTTAGGACGCGCCATGACAGACGTGGAGCGGCTTTACGGAAAGTGCAGCGAACCGCTTATAGAGGGCGGAAGGGCAGTGCTCCTCGGGTCCGGGCCTGTTTCGACCTTCAGGGAGTACGCTTCGGAGGTCACGGCCTACACAAGAGGCCTTGGCAACATCTCCTTTACCTTCAAAGGCTACGATATCTGCCACAACGGCGCTGAAGTAAAGGCTGTTTCGGGGTATGATCCCCTCAGCGATATCAAAAACCCGGCGTCTTCAGTGTTTTGTGCCAATGGTGCAGGCTTTGTGGTGGAATGGGATCAGGTCAGGGATTATATGCATCAGGAAGGCATCTGGTTTGAAGACGAAGAGCCTGAAAGAGATGCGGCCCTGCGGGTTTCAAGGACCGTCAGCACTGAGTTTGTCGGTGTGGAAGAGGTTGACGCCATTATCGCGAAGGCTGCCGGGTCGAACAAGCGTGAAGATCCAAAACCTAAGAACCGGAGCGACAAGGACCGTCTTCCGGAACTTAGGAAATATAAAGCCCAGCCCGCTAAGGAGCCTTATATCCTTGTGGACGGCTACAACCTGCTCTTTGCGGACAGTGAGCTTTCGGAGCTTGCTAAGGCCGACCTGCACGCAGCAAGGAACAAGCTTGTGGAGCGGATCTCAAATTATGCGGGTGCTGTGGGGCAGCGGATCACGGTTGTTTTTGACGCCTACAGGGTGGAAAACCACCCGGCCGAAACTATACGTGTGAACACTATCGACGTTGTTTTCACGAAAACTGCCGAAACCGCGGACCGCTATATAGAGAGGCTTGCGCACCTTAAGGCTTCGGAGTTCGACATCTGTGTGGTGACAAGCGATATGACCGAACAGGTCATCATCCTCGGGGCAGGGTGCAGGAGGATGTTTTCGGCGGACTTTTACGCTGAGATGGCGGCAAAAGAAGAAGCTCTGCGTGAAAGATACGGTGTTTCGGAATAAAAGGGGTAACCCAAACGATAAAGAAAACGGAGATTTAGCTATGAGATACGAGCATTTCGACATTGAACTCAACTTCAGGGACGGGTGTGATCCGGATTTTGTTCCTTCCGTGAACTATTATATCCTGGACACGATCGATACTATGACTATGATAAAGAAACGTCCCATGGTGATAGTCTGCGCGGGCGGAGCCTACGGCTACAAATCCGCAAGAGAGGCGGAGCCTGTCGCAACACAGTTCCTTGGCGCAGGTTTCCACGCAGCTGTCCTGGATTACAGCGTGGCCCCTGCAAAATGGCCCTGCTCCGCAAGGGAGCTTGCCCATGCGGTAGCCATTGCAAGAAAGCACGCAGAGGAGTGGAAGGTGCTTGAAGACGGCATTTTCGTATGCGGCTTTTCCGCAGGCGGACACCTTGCCTGCACCCTTTCAACCATGTGGGACGACCCTGCATTCTACAAGGAATTTGAAAGCCTTGGGATCCCTGCAGGCGACACAGCGCCCTGGCGCCCGGATGGAGCGGTCCTTGGGTACCCTGTTGTTACGATGCTTGAGTTTACACATGAAGGCTCAAGGGACAATGTCTGCGGAAAAGACGCTCCAAAGGAGCTCCTTGAGGCCCTTTCCCTTGAAAGAAGAGTTTCTTCGAAGACAGTGCCCACCTTCCTTTTCCACACGGCTGAGGATGGCGCCGTTCCCTGCGAAAACTCTATTAACTATGTGCTTGCCCTGAGAAAACACGGGATCCCGTGCGAGTTCCACCTTTTCGAGAAAGGCGGTCACGGACTCTCGCTCTGCAACGAGCTTTCATCTGTGTATGAAGGGCAGATCCTGCCGGCGGATGAGGTATGGATCAAGCTTGCCATCACCTGGGTAAAAGGTCGCATCTCACCTGCGGCAAATGTTTAATGATTGGAGAGTATTATGATGTTTCTTACAAGTTTAGTTTCACCCACGCCTTCTGCACCCGTTGAGCTTGTGGAGGGTACACTTTCCGGAGTCACTGTGGCAGGTGTTGTGGTTGCGCTCATCACCTGTGCACTTGTGGCTGCGGCAGCCGGGATCGCCGCTTATAAAATGCGCGGCAACGCCGGCGGAGCCCTTATGGCTTTTATTATGGGCGGTGTTGGCGCCATTATCGCGCCTTCGCTGGCAAATATCGTGTTCCAGCTGTTCCAGGGCGTAAGGCTCACGTCTTCCGAAAAAGCAGGGCTCGTATTCTTGGGCTTTTCCATCCTCGCGCTTGTCACAGCGGCTGTGGATGCGGGAGTGCGATACTATGTCCTGTTCTACATGGATAAAACAGGCCTCGGGCTTCATAAAGGCATGTCCATAGCAGGCGGTTACGCCTTCGGAAGTGTTATCAGGTACCTTACGAACCTCTTTTATACAACGCTTTACGTTTTTGCGATCAAAAACGGTACCTTTGTCACTGAAGAGATGAAGGTCGATATCGAAAGCTATAATCAGCGTGCGACTTTCCAAAACGCTGCGATGCTCACTCCGACAGGGACATATTTTGCATATGCCCTTCAGTTTGTGGCTGTGGCGCTGCTTTATGTAACCCTCACCATCTATATGATCCGCACCTGGCTTGAGGAAAAGAAGGGCGAGGGCGTGCTCGTTTCGGGCTGCGCCATGTTTGCCTTTGAGCTTGTACGCGGGCTCTCGGCAGCCGGGTTTACCGCAAAGAAGATCACAGAGAGCCAGCAGTATATGATCCTTGCGGCGCTCTATGTGGTTGTGATCGCAGCCTGTGTTGTGGTGCTTTTGAAAGTCTTAAAGGACTATCCGAAGGGGCGCGAGAAGTTTATGAAGACTATGCGCCAGCGGGCGGAGGAGGCCGAGAAAAAGCAGCAGAAGTCGGCCTGGAGCCAGATCAATGCCTACAATTCGAAAGCAGCCGATGACGGGGACAGCCGGGAAGATGACGAGATGGACAGGATATTGGAGGCAGATGCCGCCCTTGATGACAGCAGGGAAGATGACGATGATCCTAACGATGAATTATAAGGATTAAAGAAAAAAGATACAAAAGCCGATATAAATTGAGAACGGTGAAATGCGGCTCCGGAAAGCCGCGGGTTTTGGGCAAAGGAGTGCCATATGACTCAGTTTATCAGGCTTAAAGATAGAATATGTAAACATTTATGGGCGGCAGGGCTTCTGTTTCTGCTGCTCATTTTTATGTCTCCGGTGCGGGTTAAAGCGGATATCACAGCCGCGGACGTGGATATCGATTATACCGGCGAGATAGCTTATATCAAGCAGAACGGCAACACATCGATCTATTTTCTGTTTACTGTTCCGGGGAAGACCCCCGACAAGTTTAACCCTGCGGGGGGTGCTGTCGGCCTCCATCGTTTCGGAGAGGAAGAGTGCAGCGCCTTTATGCTGGACCTTTCGACCCTGAAGACTACAAAGGAGTCGTCACTCCTTGTTTGCTACGATACAAGCGAGACCCCTTTCCGCGTGGATATTCCGGCCCAGGTAAAGCTTAAGGGCGAATATACGGGAATCGAGCGGGAAGCAGGTGAGTTTGAGAGGCTGTACTCGAAGCTTCCGGGATTCTCCCTTGAAACAGGTTATTTTACTTTTACGGCAGATGACAAGGAAGTAACCGACCTTACAAAGCTCCGCTGGAAAGCCGGCACATCCACCAATTACAGGGATATGTCCGAGCTGAACATGGAGATATACACCGGGGCCGGCGCGACCCTCTATTTTCAGTATGCGGACGGCAAAACGCCACTCAGCAAGGCTGTAAAGGTAAAGATCAAAAAGCCCGGAAACCCGCCTAAGATCAAAGTTGACGGCGCAAAGCAGACCATCGCCATAAAGAGCAACATGCAATACCGCGTAGTTACAAGCAACTACGAGGGTTACTGGATCACGCCCGACACAGGGACGACGTCACTTAAGATAAGCGAGCTGGTGGGCCTTTCGGGAGACGGGCTCTACACTCCTTTTGAGGACGCTGTTGTAGAGGTCAGGGTCGCAGCCACTGAAAAGGCGCATTGCTCCAGGACAGGCTTTGTTTATCTTGATGCCGTGGAGGAGCCGGTTTTTGGCGCGGAAGGCATCACCGTGGGCTTTACGAAAGGGACTGACGACAAGAACGGTCTTTCCATAACGAACAACTCCGAAGAGGATTACCAGGTGGCCGTGGTGGAAAAGGGCGCCTGGGGTACAAAGAGCATAAAGGAGCTTATCCTTAAGGTTGACGGTAGCGCAAAGAAGGGCTCAGATGGTACTGTTGCCTGGAAAAAGG
>JAGDCQ010000003.1 GCA_017958465.1 Lachnospiraceae bacterium | reverse complement strand
GGGCGAGCTGCTTGTAAAGGCGGCTAAGTTAAAAGGGCAGGATAACATAACAGTACTGGACGCGACAGCGGGCCTTGGAGAGGATTCGTACCTGCTTGCGGCAGCAGGTTTTAGCGTTAAGATGTTCGAATCCGATCACGTGATAGCGGCTCTCCTTCGGGACGGCTTAAATCGCGCGCTCGCAGATGACGCTCTTTGCGAGACCGCAAAAAGATTGGAGCTTTTTGAGGAAGACAGCATAGAAGCTATGTGTTCGGGAAGGTTCAAACCGGATGTGGTCTACTTAGACCCCATGTTTCCGGAAAGAAAGAAAAGTGCACTGGTGAAGAAGAAATTCCAGCTTCTGCACTTGCTTGAAGCACCATGCGATAATGGGAAAGAGTTGCTTTCAGCGGCCTACGGTTCCGGCGCAAAACGGATAGTAGTAAAAAGACCGCTCAAAGGCGCTTATTTGGGTGAAAAGAAACCGGACTTCTCCTATGAAGGTAAATCCATAAGATATGACGTTTATCTCACATAGGACAAGCGGACGTGTCAAAACGTGAATTTCCAACCTAAACTAAACAAAAACGAATGAAATGCCGATATCATTTGTGGTCCGTTTAGGAAAACCATTGCCAGGAGGTAAAAAACATGGCTGAGATCAAAGTAACCAAAGATAACTTTAAGAAAGAAGTTCTTGAGGCAACAGTGCCTGTAGTAGTAGATTTTTGGGCAACCTGGTGCGGTCCCTGCAAGATGCTGGGCCCGGAACTCGCAAAGCTTGACGAGGAGCAGGGCGGCAAGATCAACATCTGCAAGATCGATGTTGACGAAGAGCAGGAACTTGCTGCAGAGTTCGGTATCATGGGCGTTCCCACAATGCTCATCTACAAGAACGGCGAACAGGTAGCAAAGAAAGTAGGATACTGCAAGAGAAGCGAAGTTTTAAGTCTGATCGAGAATTCATAACACATTGCGAGGCGCGATATGACTCTTGAAGAGCTGAATCGGATAGCATTTGACTATGATTCGCAGCTTAGCACGGAGTTTATCGATTCCGCTACCACCCTTTTTGACGAGGATGCGGAATCGGGTGATTGTCTTCTTCTGGAAGAATACAGGGAAGTATACTACAGGGTCATTGTTGAGACCAATGATGCTTCCCTTCACCGGCTCCATGCCGTTAACCAGAAATACATCATAGCTGCGCAGGAAACGGACAAGATCTCAACAAACGATCTTGGCCTCCTGTATATCCGTAACATAGAGTATTATGTTTCGATGCATGCACCAGTCGAAAGCATGCGCTATATTAATGCGCTCCTGGACCTGCAAGGGCTTCCGGACGCATATTATATGACGGCCATCGAATATATGCTCAGCTTCACGGAGGACCCGGCCATTGCGGCCTTCTGCATACCTTACATTGAGCGCCTCAAGGAGTATATGCAGGATGATACGCTCCCGGAGCGTACCAAGCTTCAAAACGTCATGAACCTTGTGGAGGCCTATATCTCCCTGGACATGGCGAAAGAATACAAGGAGATCCGCGGCGAGCTGGTGGAAAGGGCAGGGAACCAGCCAAACGATTACCTGCAGACCATTTCAAGGCTCCTGGTCCTTGAAGGCGATATAGTCCTTGCAAAGGCACCGATCACGGAAGAGCACATTGAGACCTTCAGGGATTTAATGCTGCACTTCAGGGCCGACAACGAGATATCCCAGAATACCAACGATATCTTTATCCCGCTCCTTAACCTTTTTGCGGACCATATGCCCGCAAACGAGATGGTGGCCTACACCAGGCTTTTCATAGAGGACTCCTCCAGCACATCCGAAAAGATCGACCTCTTCGAGTTCCTTATCGACAGACTTGGGATCACGGAGGAAAACTACCCCAAGGTGTTTGCCGAGTATTACAGAGTGCTGAGGGAATACCACAGGGGCGTTGAGGACTTCACAAAGCAGGAGATCCGCAACGAGATCAACTTCCACCGGATAAACCAGGAGGAAAAGAAAAACGCCGTAAAAGACGGTATAAGCTATCTGGCGGCCATCTACGTTTCCATGCATCTCTTTAACCTTAAGGACGATACCCTTGAGGCCCTTAAGACGAACTCAAATATCGAGAGTCTGCGCGGGCGCAAGGACGGCGTCGGCGCCAACGAGCAGATGAAGAATGTTATGCGCGGGCTGGTTTTGCCGCAGTACATGGAGACAGTTCTTGAGTTTATGGATCTTTCCACTCTTTCGAAACGTCTTGACGGCAGGAAGACCATAACACTTGAGTATGAGGACCGTGTGAACGGCTGGTGCTGCGCAAGGTTCATTGTAACTACCGTAGACGATTTTGGCGAGCCTACAGAGGTCATCTTTGCGGTGGAGCCTATCGGAGCCCAGAAGAAGAGAGAGGAACAGCTTCGATTCCTGTCGGAGACAGACCTCCTTACAGGCATACGAAACCGCGGAAACGGCGAGGCTGTCACAAAGACCATGATGTTCAAGGGGATCCACGGCATGTTCTGCGTGCTGGATGTGGACCACTTCAAATCCATCAACGATACCTACGGCCACAGCGCCGGGGACGAAGTCTTAAAGAGCATAGCGGACTGCTTAAGAAAGGCCTTCCGTGATAACGACGTTGTTTTCAGACTCGGAGGCGATGAGTTTGCAGCTTACGCCCAGAATATCCTCAGCGAGAAAGTGGCTGTTAAGGTCATAAACAGGTTCTTTAAGTTCATAGACGAGCTTGTGATCCCCGAAATAAAGGATTTCCCGCTCGCCATGAGCGTTGGAGCCGCTTTCTTCAAGGAAAACGAAACAACAGACTTCGATACGCTTTACAAAAAAGCGGATTCGGGTACCTACCAGAGTAAAAAGCGGGTAGGAAACTCCCTCACTTTCGTAGATTGATACAACCTCCGGGGCTTAAAGGCTCCGGGGGTTTTCTGTTTAAAACGAAAAAGGCACGCATTTTGCTGCGCGCCTTTTTCCATCATCATGAAGGGTATATGCAATTAGGTATTATCTGTTTTTCCCAAGGAAGAAGAGGGCCAGGGTCCCGGGACCCGAATGCGCTCCGATGACAGGGCCCACATAAGTGATGAGCTCTGCTTTCTTCCCGCTTTTTTTGTAGATCATATCCTCAAGGAGCTTGGCATCCTCAAGGCAGTCGCCGTGGGAGATGAAGTACCTCCCGGCCGGATCGTCTATAAGTTCCTCGTATTTTTCCGCAAGGGCTGCAATGGATTTCTTGCGGGTCCTTACTTTCGTCATAGCGATAAGGTGGCCTTCGTCGTCAACATGGAGCACAGGCTTTATGTCGAGCATTCCGCCAAGGAAAGCAGCAACTCCGCTTATACGGCCGCCGCGCTTTAAGTAAACGAGGTCGTCTACGGTGAACCAGTGGTCAAGGTGCGGGATGCAGTCAAGGACATAATTGGCGTTGGTGTTGATGTCCGCGCCTTCATTTCTCTTTAACACGGAAAGATAGAGGATAAGCCCCTGTCCTGCCGAAGCGCAGAGAGTGTCGATAGCGATGATCTTTCTGTCAGGGTACTTGAAACGCATATCCTTTGCTACAGCGTCGCCTGCGTTCACAGTGCTGCTCAGGCCCGAAGAAAAGCCTATGTAGAGGATATCCTTACCCTCCTGGAGGATGGGCTCGAAGGCCTTCGAAAAGGCAGACATATTTGCTGCGGAGGTCTTGAAAACAACACCCTCACGCATCTGCTTGTAAAGTTCGGGAGCACCCATAGTCTCCTGGGTGAATTCCTCGTTTGTGGCATCATTTCTGAAGACCAGGTTAACGTAGAAAACGTTCCATTCTTTCAAAAGAGACGGCTCAATATCGCAGCTTGAGTCCGTAAAGATAACATATTCGCTCATGATCAATTCTCCTTTTCCGGCCTTACAGCGTTCTTGCGTTGTCTTTTCCGAGGTAGAACACAGCTACTGTGTCGGGGCCTACATGAGAGCCTGTAACCGGCTCGTATCGTACGATCTCAAACTCCTCCGGAGCGGAGATCTCCTTAAGCTTTTCCGCAAGCTCTTTCGCGTCTTCTTCGCTGGAGGTGTAGGCGATCCCAACATATTTGTTGTTCTCCCTGTCAACTACCTCAGCGTATTTGTCCACAAGAGCCTTGATGGCGGCCTTGCGGCCTTTTGCGCGGCCGATCATCACAAGAGTGCCTTCGGGGCTTCCCTTTAAGATGGGGCGGATGCCAAGGATGGCTCCGATAAGTGCCTTCGGGGCTGAAACACGGCCGGTCTTCATAAGATACATGATGTCGCCGAGCATTACGTGCTGATAAAGACACGGCCGGATCTTAAGAAGCTCTGCTTCCGTCTCTTCTACTGTCATGCCTGCGTTCCTGCACTCAACAGCTTTCCTGATGAAGAAGGACTGTCCGAGGGATGCGGCAAGAGTATCGAAAAGCAGGATCCT
>JAGDCQ010000057.1 GCA_017958465.1 Lachnospiraceae bacterium | reverse complement strand
GGTGTCCACAACCCACTTTCCGCTCTGGGAAAGATCGCTGTAGGTAAGCCCCGACTTTTTATTGCAGGAAGAGCTGATGAAGGAAGCGCTCTCCGCCTTGTTGCACAGGCTCCAGTTCGCGTAAGAGATGGCGTATTTGTCAAGCAGCGCGATCCAGGTGTTAGCGGAAGCCACATCTATCGAGCCGTTTCCGGAAGCATCGCAGATACCAAACTCCGTAACGAATATGGGAAGGCCCGCCTTTGCAGCGTTTTCGCACTTTCTCCGCAGGTCATCCCTGTGGGTTGCCGCGTAAAAATGAAGGGCATACATTATATTGTCATAGCCCGTGACAGGGTCAGCAGCAGCCTTGTCCACTTCCTGAGACCAGGTTGGTGTCCCCACGATTATGATGGCGTCCGGGCTGTTCTTCCGGATGACCGGGATCACTTCATTTGCGTATTTCTTTATGTCAGCCCAGGACGTGCCTCCGTTGGGCTCGTTGCAGATCTCGTAGATAACGTGCTCGTTGGCAGCGTACTTTTTGCTCATCTCGTCAAAGAAGAGCAAAGCCTCGGCCTTGTTGGTGTTGGGGTTGCTGTCGCTTAGGATATGCCAGTCGATGATGACGTACATATCCAGCTCCGTAGCGTATTTCACGCCTTTATCGATAAGATCCTTCAGGTTTGTCTTGTTGCCGCCGGAGCAGTATCCGCCGTATTCTGCGGTATACATGGCGAGGCGGATGAGGTTTGCGCCCCAGTTCTTTAACTGCGCGAACATATCCTTGTTCACATAATCCGGGAACCAGGCAAGTCCGTGAGTGCTCATACCACGCAGCTGGACCACGTTTCCGGACATATCCGTAAGGTTGCGGCCTGTGACCTTAAGCTTTCCGTAGTACTGCCCTGCTTTTTCACCGGATTGCAAAGGTGCTGTGGGTGCAGGGGTTGCTGTCGGAGCCTTAGTAGGCACAGGGGTCGCCGTTGGTGCCTTTGTGGGCACAGGAGTTGCCGTTGGTGCCTTTGTGGGCGCAGGGGTTGCTGTCGGAGCCTTTGTGGGCGTTGGAGTTTCCGTTGGGGTTTCCGTGCCGGTGGGGTCAGGCGTTTCCGTAGGTGCTTCCGTGCCGGTGGGGTCAGGCGTTTCCGTTGGCGCTTCAGCACCTGTAGGATCCGGAGCCTCCGTAGGCTTTTCCGCGCCTGTATGTGCCGGCGTTTCCGTTGGCGCAGCAGAAGGCGTGGAAGCCGGCGTACTCACAGGCTCTGAGTTTGTGGGCGCCGTAGCCTCTGTCGGTGTTCCCGTCCCTTTATTTGCGGCTGTGCTTCTTCCGATAGCCAGCCCTATAAACAGACCTGCCAGGAATATGATCACTGACAGGCCTATGTTAAGCAATAATCTCTTGTTCATACCGCTCATCCTCTGATCAAACATTTAGCGGGAGCGCAGTGCTGTAAAAGCCCAGCCGCAACAGCGCCTTCAGGAGCGAAGCTGCAGCAGTGCCCTCAAAGCTCAACCACAGCGGCTCCGTGGGGTTCTATTTCCACAGAAAGAGCTTTCCCCGCTATCTTCACGGTCTCGCCGGTCCAAAGCTCCGTGCCTTCGGCCACTTTGCCTTCAACACCCGCGTCTTTGAGCCCGACAGAAACCTTATTAGTTTTATCGGCAAGATTAAACAGAGCGATAACAGTTTTTCCGTTATTTTTATTTACCCAGATCGCCTTTTCGTCGTCCCGGGCCAGCTGGCGCGCGCCCTCGGGGAATTTCAAAAGGCCGAGTATCTTTTCATTTGTGATGAGCTTAAGCGTCTTTTTGTCCAGCCCCGGCAGCTTGCAACCCAGCATCAGCGGCGACCTGAAGATGCACCAGAGCGAGAGCATGGTCTTAAGCTCCGGATCCGTAAAATTGCAGGTCCACTCTTTTTTGTGCCATTTCCCGAGCTTTCCGATGGTAAGCATATCGCAATCCGGCCAGCAGCCCGGCGCCGACTGCTTTTCCCATACCTCACAGCGCTCGAACATAGCCTTAAGGAGCTTCCAGTTGTCCCAGAAATCGTCGGTGATGCGCCACATATTGGCCGTCTGCGAATAAAGCCAGGCCTTCTCGATGAGCGCGGCCCCCGGGGAGAGGCTCAAAACAATGGGCCGCCCGCATTTATCTATGGCGCGGGCAAGCATCTTTATCTCCTCTTCGGCGGTGGGCATATCCATGCGGCAGATATCATCACACTTGATAAAGTCCACGCCCCAATCGGCATACTGCCGGATGATCGAATCGTAATAAGCCTGGGAAGCGGGCTTCGCAGGGTTTACGCCATACATATCCGGATTCCAGTAGCAGATATTGTTGGCGATAGCGATCTTGTCCGCGGTGGTATCCGTCCCAAGCACCGGCAGGTGGTTGTGAGCCGCAATACGCGGGATCCCGCGCATGATGTGGATACCGAACTTAAGGCCGAGGCTATGGATATAGTCGGCAAGCGGCTTAAAACCCTTCCCGCCCTTCGACGAAGGGAAACGCTCAAGCGCGGGCAACAGGCGCCCGTAACCATCGATCTCCACTGCTTCAAAAGGGATGTACTGGTACTCGTCGTTGGTGCGGTGGCCGTGCTTTGAATACCACTCGATGTCAACAACAACGTACTCCCAGCCGTATTTTTTCAGGTTTTTCGCCATATAATCGGCGTTCGCCTTGATATCATCTTCATCCGCGGATGTGTTGTAGTAATCGTAACTGTTCCAGCCCATGGGCGGTGTGAGCGCCCTGGCATTTTTAATATCGACTCTGTTCATGACAGTCTCCTTAGATCAATCCAGCTTAAGTATCATGTTCATCAGGCGTTTTGCGGTGCGAAGCAGATCATCCCTGCAGATGATCCCTTCCTTTACGCCCATTTCAAGGCTTTCAAGATAGCCGACAGGCATCTTTATGTCGTTTCCGGCAGCAAGCTCCACGCAATGCTCGCCGTGGCCCCACCAGTCGGACATCACAAGGCCTTCATAGCCCCATTCGCCCCGGAGGATATCGGTCAGAAGTTCCTTGTTTTCGGAGGCGCGCCTGCCGTTTATGATGTTGTAGGAAGACATAAAGCACCAGGGATCTGACTCTTTTGCTATGATCTCGAAGGGACGAAGGTAGATCTCGCGGATAGCCCTCTCCGTTGCTCTCGAGTCGCTGTCAAGGCGGTTTGTTTCTTTGTTGTTAAGGGCAAAATGCTTGACTGTAGCGGCAACCCGGGCAGACTGGATACCTTTTACCGTGCCCGCACCTATCTTGCCCGCAAGGAGCGGATCCTCGGAATAATACTCAAAATTCCTGCCGCAGAGCGGATTCCTGTGGATGTTCACAGCCGGGGTAAGCCATACACCGATGTTGTTTTCCTTTACTTCAAGACCGCCTAACGCGCCGCCTTCGTAAGCAGCTTCGGGATCCCAGGTGCAGGCAACAAGTGTCGCGCAAGGGAGCGCAGTAGTGCAAACGCCGCACTCCGGGCGGATCCTTAAACCCGCAGGGCCGTCGGCCGTCATGACGGCAGGGATGCCAAAGTCCGGCATACTTCCGAAACCGCAGGTATTTGCAAGCCCTACGTTTGGTGTACCGCCGCAGAGCCACATAAGATCCTCATCCGTAAACTACTCAAGGAACTCGTCAAGCGTTACTTTTCCTGCCGCAACATCGTCAAGGGACTTTTTGTTCTCAGATGCCTTCTCGGGCGGGAACATCGCGTTTCCCTTTACCCCGCGGTAGCTTGGACCGTAACCGTTTATGCTGTCAAGGGGGATGCGCTTTACGGGTGCGTCGTCAACAGGCGCGGATCCGTCAAAAGGAACATCCGCATATGAGCCGTCGGAAGTAAGCCTCTTTTTCAGGTGTTTTGGAGTCATCTTCTCAGAACACTGCTCTATCACCTCATTTTCACCCACAGAGTAAACGTAATTGATCTCTCTTGCGCTTCTTACATCGCCGCCGGTAAAGAACCGGTAGTCGCCTTTTTCAAGGATCCAGGCGGATTTTTGCACGCTGCCCAGATCATCGTAAAAGCTGAGTGTTTTCTTATCAACCGAAATGCTTACCGTTGTTGTGTCGCCGGGCTGAAGGAGCCTGGTCTTCTTAAAGCCGCAAAGGACCCTTGCAGGCTTGTCGATAGCCCCCTTTGGAGCGGCAAAATAGAGCTCTACCACCTCTTTACCCTCACGGTCGCCGGTGTTGCTGACAAAGAAGTCGAAAACCAGGCCCTCGGGTGTTTCCAGCACACCGGCAGGCTTTACGGCAAATGTGGTATAGGAAAGACCGTATCCGAAGGGGTATACAACCTTGTCCTTTGCGCCGGGAACCGTCTCAAAATAGCGATATCCGACGAATATATCCTCTTCATATTCAACAAAAGCGTCACTTTTTGAAAACCCTTCGGTAGAAGGGTAATCCTCGAGTTTATACGCAAAAGTGTCCGCAAGCTTTCCCGAAGGTGTGGAAATGCCGCAAAGGAGCTCCGCTTCTGCAGCGCCGCCCTCGCTTCCGCCCTGCCATGCATAAAGCGCGGCATCTATCAGCGGATCGTCCTTTATCCAGCCGGTCTCGATCTGACCGCCGGCATTGATCACCACAACAACCTTCTTAAAGGCTTTTTTGACCTTTTCAACCAGTTTCTTTTCGCCTTCGGAAAGGCAGAAATCCTCATGTTTCCTGTCCCAGCCCTCGCCCGAAAAACGGCAGAGTGCGATGACCGCAGTATCCGTGAAGGCTGCGGCGCGCTTAAGAATGTCTTCCGGAAGTTCGGGTTCCACCGTCATTCCAGGCGCTTTGCCATCACGGTACTGAGCTTCCACATCTTTTTTATAGAAATCGCAGGCTTCTTCAAACACGGAAACCCTGCCCGTTGCCTTAAAACCGTCATAAAGGTTTGTGGTACCGGCAACTGTAACATCTCCTGAGCCGCCGCCACCCTTAACATAGTCAAAAACACCTTTGCCAAGAAGCGCAAGCCTTGTGCCTGTTTCAAAAGGGAGAGCATTATTGTTCTTGAGCAGGACCATGCCCTCTTTTGCTATCGTCTTTGAACGCTCAAGGTGTTCCTTTGAGCCTGTCACGCGTGTTCCGTCTTTTCCTAACGGCATGGGGCTTAAGTATTTAAGCCGCTGCCAGCGCACATTCTTTCCCATACAGACCTCCGAGACTGCAATTGCAGCCAAGAATCATGTGAAACACCCGTTAGCGGTGCCTGCACATTATGTTGATATCATAGCATTAGAAACAGAATGCGTCAATGATTTTGACTCATCAAAGAACACTCCGGATCTTTGTCTAAAAAAGCCCGATATTCCAATTTTCCCTTGAATTAATAGCCGAAACAATTATAATCAAAGACAAGGGTTGAAATCATGACCCGAAGCAAACACTATTAATGTAAAGGAGAATCATATGTCAAAGAAATGTCCGGGCTGCGGAATGGATCTCGAAGATGATGCAAAATTCTGTATCAGATGTGGTCAATCCCTTGTCAATTCAAACACCCCTCAGGGTAAAGCAGGTTCTTACACCAGTTCTACCGGCGCAACGGGTTTCATAGGTTCATCCGAAGGCGGCTCCTTCTCTCTTAAGAATGGCAGGTTCATGAACATACTTTCCGGAGAAGGATTCGTAAAGGAGGATGCCATCATAACAGACAGAAGGTTGTACTACAGCGCCCGTTCCGGTCTCATTAATATCAATTCAAGAGAAGAAGTCATTGATATTGCTGACATAACAGGCACAAAGATTACCGATTACAAGCCTTACTCGCTTTTCATTCTCGCAGGTATTTTTGCGCTTGCGGGAATCATTATGGCAGGCATAAGTCCCATAATGATCCTGTTTGGTTTTCTTCTTGCCATCATACTTGTCGCAGTCTTCTTTATCGCAAAAAAATCCCATCTTCGCATTGAATATGCAGGAGGCAATATCAATTTCAGCGTAAAGAAATACGGCCTGCAAAATGTACGTGCTTTCCAGCGTCAGATCTATATTGCAAAAGAACAGATCGAAAAGAAATAAAACGCAGAGCTTGCAGATCGCAGGTTGCGGAAAATAATGCGGAGCTTCCGGTTAAGGAGGCTCCGTTTTTTCTTAGGGTATTATCACCTTTTCCCGCGCTCTTGACAAAAGTGCGCAAATGTGCGATTCTATTGACTTGGAACGAGGCAGGGGAATCTTGGTGAAAATCCATCGCGAGGCCGTCACTGTGAGAAAGTACGGGAAAACGTACCAGCGCCGTAAAACATCCCAAGCAAGAGGATGGTCCTCCTAAAAGCGGACTATAGGCGCGCAAGTCAGAATACCTGCCCGGATTACGGAGCAACTGCCTGAACGAGGCATCGCCGGGAACCGGCACTCCCTAATATCGTATCAGAGCTCCGCGAGCCCGGACAAATAAGAACGGCGAAAGACGTAACGCCGCTACTCTTCTTTGCTTTGAACGATTCCGTATAAGAAAGGAGAGACAATATGTCTAAACAAACACGCAATATCATCATTGCCGCTTCAACGTTTGTGATCCTTGTGGTTATCGGCATTGTTTGCTGGATCACATTTGGTCCCAAGCCTCAGAAAGGCGCAAAGAACATCGTAGTTGAAGTTGTGCACAAAGACAAGACAAAAAAGACCTTTAAGATCAACACCGACGCAGAGTACCTTCGCGGTGCGCTTGACGAGAAGAAGCTCGTAGCAGGCGATGAGTCCGAATACGGACTTTTCGTTAAAACTGTGGACGGTGAGACCGTTAGCGACGACTCTGCCGCCCAGGAGTGGTGGTGCTTTACCAAGAGCGGTGAGTCCCTTATGACAGGCGTTGACAGTACACCCATTTCCGACGGAGACAAGTACGAGATAACCTTTACCGTCGGGTGGTAATGGGCGCAAAAAAGGGCGTTAAGCTGCTTGGCGTTGAAGAGATGTGCATCTTTGCCGTGATAGCGGCACTAATGGTCGCTACGACCGTTGCCTTAAGCGGCATACCAAACGTTCATCTTAACGCCGTCATAATAATCGTTACAACGCTCGTTTATGGTCCCAAAGCTCTTTACCCCGTAGCAGTCTTTGTGCTGACCGAAGGGTACTTAAACGGCTTTGGTGTATGGTGGATAGGTTACCTTTACGTCTGGCCTTTACTGGTCGGTATCACTCTGCTGTTCAAGAAGACCGAAAATGCTTTGTTCTGGGCTGTTATCGCCGGTATTTACGGACTTGTTTTCGGGATGCTCGTTATGATACCCGTGATACTCCTTGGCGACTACGGTTTTACTTTCCTGGGCGCATGGATCTCGGGGATCCCCTACGATCTTGTACATGCCGTATCTAACTTTGTTATCACTCTTGTGCTTTTCACGCCTTTGTTCAAGTTGATGAAAGCGCTGAGATCGAATTTGTAGCATAACGGAAACGCCCGGTATTAGCGCATAATATTGAACCGACCTACGATTGCCGAAATAATACGGCAATCATAGGTTGGTTTTCTTTTTTTACGGCCAGTTGATGATAACCGTCAGGTCTCCCGGTGTAGTAAAGATGTCAGGGCGGTCTACCGTAAACCTGATCTTTACAGTTAGAGATTTCCCTGTGTATTCGCGGATCACGGTGTCTTTAGCACCTTCTACGATGGTTACGGAGCCTTCAACACCAATGGTGAAAGGATTGCCGTCGTCCATGATTATGTAGTACTTCTTGTCGGGGTAGATCCCGAATACCGAATTGATCACGTCTTCAACCGTCTCAAGCAGGTTTGCGCTTGAATAGTATTCACCGAAGGTCAGATTTCCGCCGCTTTCAAGGAACTGTTCGTAACCTGCCTGCAGATTGATCGTATGCGTGCTTCCGGTGATATAATACGTGTATTTTTCATCACCGTCTCTTGTCATTATCCACCGGTCACCCGCATAGGTCTTGACAAGTTCTGTTTCGGTCTTTGTCTCACCGCATCTTGAGCAGGTGTAGGTGCGTTCGCCGGCATGCCAGGTCATGGCATAGAATCCTTCCTCATTGAGATCCGGGCCTTCTGCCTT
>JAGDCQ010000056.1 GCA_017958465.1 Lachnospiraceae bacterium | reverse complement strand
ATGATCGCGCCGATCAATGCCTGGAAGTTGTCAGCGAGCTGCTCTTCGGTGAAGGAAACCTTACCTACGATGCAGTGAATGATATTTGCCTTGTCAAGTCTGTACTCTACTTTACCGGCTTTGATGTCTGCAATAGCCTTTGCAACATCCATGGTAACGGTACCTGCCTTGGGGTTGGGCATTAAGCCCTTCGGACCAAGAACACGACCAAGACGACCTACAACACCCATCATATCGGGGGTTGCTACAACAACGTCGAAATCAAGCCAGTTGTCGTTCTGGATCTTGGGGATGAGCTCGTCGCCGCCTACGAAATCTGCGCCTGCAGCCTGAGCCTCGTTTACCTTGTCGCCCTTAGCGAATACAAGAACTCTGATTGTCTTACCTGTTCCGTGAGGCAGAACAACTGCACCACGTACCTGCTGGTCAGCATGACGTCCGTCAACGCCCAGACGGATATGGCACTCTACCGAACCGTCGAACTTTGAAGTGGATGCCTGCTTTACTAACTTAACTGCCTCGTTAACATCATACGTTACAGTCTTATCGAATGCCTTTGCGGCCTCGTTGTATTTTTTTCCTCTTTTCATCTTGCCTTAGTCCTCCAATCAATCGTCTACAACAGTGATACCCATGCTGCGTGCGGTACCTGCGATCATGCTCATCGCGGTATCGATGTTAGCTGCATTAAGATCGGGCATTTTGAGTTCTGCGATCTTGCGAACTTCCGACTTCTTGATAGAAGCGACCTTGGTCTTGTTAGGAACGCCTGAAGCCTTATCAAGGTTGCAAGCCTTCTTAAGAAGAACAGCAGCGGGCGGTGTCTTTGTGATGAAGCTGAAGCTTCTGTCCTGATATACAGTGATGACAACAGGGATGATCATGCCGTTAGCGTCTGCTGTACGTGCATTGAATTCCTTTGTGAACTGTACGATGTTTACACCGTGCTGACCAAGAGCGGGACCAACGGGCGGTGCGGGTGTTGCCTTTCCGCCGGGGATCTGTAACTTGATGTAACCAGTAACTTTCTTTGCCATGATTAATTACCTCCTAGATGTGGTGTTATCGGAAGGATCCGGTGCTACGGTACCCGTGCGGTTTCTGGCAAAAACCGCGATTCCTCCCACAAACTCCTGTAAAAGTATAAGGTCTATTTTACTACTTTTACGTCGCTGAAATTGATCTCAACGGGAGTTTCGCGACCGAACATATCAACATTGATAGTAACGGTCTGTTTTTTAGTGTCGATTTTCTTGATGACGCCTTCAGTGTTCTCCCATGCTCCGGAAATAACAGTGATAAGGTCGCCCTCCGCGAAGTTAACTTCAACGTCCTCCGTGGATTCTTTGTCGCCGAGGTACTTCTGTACCTCCTCTTCGGTAAGCGGTACGGGCTTGCTTCCCGGACCTACGAAGCCTGTTACGCCTCGCGTATTCCTTACGACATACCAGGTGTCATCGTTCATCTCCATATTGACGAGAACGTAACCCGGGTATACCTTTCTGGAAATCTTCTTCTTAACACCGTTCTTGATCTCGGTAACTTCCTCCACGGGTACGCGTACCTCGCGGATCTGTTCCTCAAGCTGACGATTGATTATCGTCTGTTCGATGTTAGTCTTAACTTTGTTTTCATACCCCGAATAAGTATGAACAACGTACCATCTGATATCTGCCATAGTCACTCCTGTTAATGTCAATCAGACAATCAGCTGAAGTCCGTTTGAAATAAGGAAATCAATGAGGACGATCAGCAGGCCGAGAACAACCGATACAACTACGACTGCAGCCGATTCCTTGGCTACTGTCTCTTTGTCCGGCCAGATTATCTTTTTGAATTCGGCCGCCATACCCTTGAACCAGCTCTTCTTGGTAGCTTTTACAGCTTTCGTTTCGTTATCTGCCATAGTGTTACCCCTTTCGAACCAGATTACTTGGTTTCCTTATGCATAGTATGACGCTTGCAGAATCTGCAGTACTTCTTTGTTTCCATCCTGTCGGGATGGTTTTTCTTTTCTTTCATTGTGTTGTAATTTCTTTGCTTACATTCGGTGCAAGCCAGTGTAATCTTAACTCTCACAATATCCACCTCCGTTTTTCAAATTTAGGCATAAAAAAAAGACCTCTTCCATAGCCTACTCACTTTATCACGGTTTTTTCAAGATGTCAAGAAAAAGTTGTAAACATATTTTAAACATTTCTTGTAAATCAAAAATCATTGTGATAGAATGCGGGTGCGAGGTACATTATGAAAAAAACGGGTAAAAAGTTAAAATGGCCGCTTTTCCTTGCCGCAGCTTTTGTTCTTGCTGCAGCAGGGCTTGTTTTATCGTACTTCTTTCCTCTTAAAAAAGTTGAAAAAAGCCCCGGCCTTATAAACGCCACAGGTTCCCCCTCATACTCAAACGCAAACAGGATCGCCGAAGACAACATACATAATAACGAATATATCGTAGTTTGGCAAGAGGATGTTTCACAGGATGAAAGGACCCGCCTTGTATCCGACCTTGAGCACTTTACAGTAAGCGAAGAATTCGACGGCATCTATATGCTTGTCCGCTGTACTTCCCTTCCCGTCTCCGACGCCGTTTCGCAGCTTGAATCCATTGAAGGCGTTGAGATTGCGGAACCGAACTACGTGATGACGCCGGAATCCCTGGACGGCGACGCCTACGGCAACGGCCTTTGGGCGCTTGACAACAACGGTTTTTACGATTATTTCGATATCGCTGCAGGCTCTTCAACCACACTTCCCATCCACAAAGATATAGACATCAACTTCCCTGAAGCCAAGGCACTCTACCCCTCGGTGGTGCCTGCACCGGAACCTGTAGTTGTGGCTATCATCGATACCGGTGTCGATATCGAGCACCCCGAGCTTGCAGGCCACATCTGGGTAAACGAAGGCGAAATTCCCGATGACGGCATAGACAATGACAACAACGGCTACGTAGACGATATCTACGGCTGGGATTTTTACAACAACGACAACACTGTGATCCACAGAGCAACAGACGTGGACGGTGTCTTTCTTGATAACGACAACCACGGCACCAAGATCGCCGGGATAATAGCCGCCTCGGCAGAAAACGGAGTCGGGATCGCGGGGACCGCATCCTTTGCCCCGGTAAAGATCATGGTAGTTAAGATGAACGGCGGCTCCCGTTCCTACGGCACAGTCGCAAATGCCATAAAGGCCGTGAACTACGCAACATCAATGGGCGCCGACATCTGCAATATGAGCTGGGGGATCCAGAAATCCGGCAAAAACGACACATCCGCATCTCTCGATTCACTTAAGACCGCGATGGTGCGTTCTGATATGCTCTTCGTATGTGCCGCAGGCAATACAGGCACCGACAACGACGAATACCCTGTATATCCCGCAAGCTTCAACCTCCAGAACAGCATCTCTGTTACCTGGTGCGACCAGTTCGGAAAGCTTATAGCTTCCACCGAGACCAGCCGCGAAGGGAGCAACTACGGGAAAAACTCCGTTGATATCGCAGCTCCCGGCGTTTACGTTCTGAGCACGGTAGTCGGTGGCGGATATGCGCCGGACAGCGGCTCATCCCTTGCAGCGCCCTATGTTTCCGGCATTGCGGCAGTCCTTATGTCTACCGGAAAGAACTTCTTCCCCGCCGAGATAAAGGACCTTATACTCAGCACACGCAAACAGGTCCCGGCGGACGACACGGACTACAGCGACCCCGAGACTACTGAGGTTAACCCCTTTGCCGATATGGCAGACAAGATCAAATACCCCGGGATCCCGGACCTTTACGCTGCTCTTGCAAGCGCAGCCGGAACCCTTTTCCCCGATACCGACGCCCCTGAACTCAAGATAAACCGGACCTTTGAGGGTGACGTGATAGTCCTCTCGGTTTCCGGAAAAGATCTGCTCTCCGGCATCCGCACTATAAGGTACGCTCTTGAGACCTCGGAGACCGACACGGCGAATATGGCCTTCTTCCTTCGCGGAGTGTCCGGAACAGCCTACACCGAAGCCCTGCGCCTTGCAAAAGGCGGTGTTTACAGCTTCTACGCTTCGGATTATGCCGGCAACGAAGTCCTTGTCCGCTATATCCTCAACGATGATACCACAGCGCCAAAGATCGACCTTCTTGGCTCGTTCACATCGCCAAGCGGCACTAACCTTGCGGTTTTGGATGTAAGCGACTATGAGAGCGGGCTCGCAAAATTCCTGCTTTTGCCCGGCGAGCTGACACCCGGGCAATTTGCCGAAAAAGAATCTGAGGCAGCAGTATTAAGGCCCTACGAGGACCGCCTTCTCCTGCGTCTTAACGGGGCCGGCCCCCACACGCTCTACGCCATCGATCATCGCGGCAATGTAGAGGTATACATTCTTAAACAAGAATAAAAAAGTACCCTCTTTACCACCACCGGTAAGGAGGGTACAGCTTTGTCCGGGAATCTTAGTATTCCACTTCTCCGTCTTCGTTTATATAGAAGGTCTCAAAATCGGTCAGATAATAATCTCCGTAAATATCCTCGATAACAAATGCATACAGGTATTCACCGGGATACATGTAATCGTAGTACACCTCAGGTTCGCCGTCGAAGACGTATTCGTCTCCGTAGTACCCGTAGCCGTCCTCATCCCAGTCGCTGTCGTCATCAAGCGGGTAAGAATAGTACAGGGGAACGATCCTGTCGCCGGCCTTGAGTTTTACGATATCTCTTGAGGAAGCACCGGACTCCCCGATGCCGTCCCACGCGCCTTCGATCACAATGCTTTCCTCCGTCAGCTTCAGACGAAGATTAGTCTCTTTGCCGTTAAGCATCACAGGCGATGTGTAGATTATGTAATCTTCGCCGTAATCGACTATATAGGTGGCAAGGTTCTGTCCGTCCGGCAGCGAGACCCAAAGGCCCGTGAAGTTGTCAAAGAACGTGCCGGTCTCCCAGTCCGCATCAATGTCATATGTTTCGCCGTACTCGATGATCTCCGTGCCGTCCTCGTTCATAACGTAGACCGTGCCGTAAACATCGGCTGCGTTATACAACCCGTCCTCATCAAGCATGAAATAATACCAGCCATCTTCAAAAGTGGGTTCTACATCAAAGGTGATATAGGGGCTTTCGCCGGTTTCATCATAATCGTCGTAGTAATCCCAGTAATCGTCATCATAGTAATCCCAGTCGTCACCCCAGAACCACTCTCCGTCATCATCAAACCAGGTGTCGTCGTCGTAATCCGAGTTCATATCACCGGATGCGCCGATGCTCCCAAGCATATCCACGAACGAGAGATAATACGGGCTGATGCAGACTCTTCCGAAGAACGAGAGCTCGTTTGAGCCCTGCACTCTGATGGGGTAATAAGTTGAAAGGCCGGATGCCTTCGTATGCAGCGATCCGCTCACGGAATAAGCGATAACGGCTTTAAGCGCTTTATAAGCTGCATCCGCATTGCCGGAATATGTCCCGCAAGCCTTTATGATACCGCCCAGGTCCACCATATTGGTGTAACCCTCGATCCTGTTGTTTCCGCCAAAATCGTCCACTTCTCCGATGGCACGGACAATATCCGCTCTCTTAGATGTATCCCCCGCTGCCTCATACAGGTCCTTCGCAAAGTTGTTGAAGCTTACAAGGAGCGCATCCATCTTCGAAAGATCAATGATAGAGAAAGTTACCTCCTCATCCTCATCTTCCATCCTGCAAGCCTCAAGGAAGCTGTCAGCCACCTTCTTCCCGAGGGCAAGACCGTCTGCATTTGTGTTTGCACCAAGGAAATCGCCTATTGCAATATAATCCCAGCCGCTGCCCGGTTCAACCTCCTGCGAACCGTACATATAGTCCGCAAAAGTCGCGAGAATGTTCGCCGTTTCAACGGTACCCATAAGGCAGGCGTCAAAGCCGATAAAATCAAACTTTTTCCCAAGCAGGCCTATGGTGCTGTTCAGGGCCTTATCAAGCTCCGTAAGGTCAAGCGAGTCGTTATCGTATCTTTCGTCGAAGCACACGCCTGTAACGCTTCCGCCGCCGTGATTCCAAAAGATCAGTCCGTTATGGGCTGAAGCATAGTCCTTTAACCCCCACTCAAGGAAGGCCTCGAGAGTTTCGGGCTTGCCCATATTGTCTATACGCTGCTCATCAAGAAGCGTGATCTCCCCGTTCTGGATCAGGAACCTTTGAAGCTTGTCCGCCTTTACGGTATCGTTATACCACTCATTTGCGCCGCCTGTCTCGACAATGAACCTGACCGTATCGCCTGTTGACGCTTCCGTCATTTCAATAAGATCCGGCGTTGCCGCTTCATACTCGGACTCAAGATCGGTACCGCACAGATAAACAAACAAAGTCCAGCCGGCAGGCAGGTCGCGGCTTTCCGACTGTTCCAGGTCCCTTCTGTTGACCTGTAACTCGCCGGACGCACTGTTTACCGACAATAACATACTCTTGTCCCCAAGCGGGTCCTCAGTCGCAGTGGGTGTCGGATCGTTATTCCCCGACTGTGTGGGCGAAGGGTCATTGTTCCCCGGCTGTGTGGGGGACGGCCCGCCCGCTGCCTGTGTTACAGACGGTGTCGGATCGTCAACATAGGGATCGTCCACATCTTCGCAGGCGGTAAACGCAAGGACCGTCACCAGCAGTAAGACGATCATTCTTCTCAAATACTTATTCATCCTTATATTCCTCTCAAAAAAAGAAGTAACCGCAGTTACTTCCTTATGTTTTTATTCCGTTCCTTCCGGACTGTGACCGTGCTCGATCTTACCGCTGGATTCGATGAAACTCTTTATTATCTTAACTGTGTTCTCTATCCCGCAGACTGCGGTATTTATCGTAAGGTCGTAGTTGGTGGCCTTTCCCCAGGTCTCGCAGGAGTGATAATTGTAGTAATTTGCACGTCTCTTGTCGATCTTCCGGATGCTGTCCTCAGGCTTGTTCGGATCGATCTCGCCCCACGGGAGTGCCCTTTTTACGCGGAAATCCATATCGGCGCAAAGGAAAACATGGATCACGTTGTCGCGCTCACGAAGAACGTGGTCCGCACAACGCCCTACAATAACACCGGGGCCCTCGTCCGCGATCTTCTTTATAGCGCTCGCCTGAGCCAGGTAGATCCTGTCGTCCAGGGAAAGCGTGGCCGTTCCGAACTCACGTCCGCCAAAGGAACTCATTCCCATGGCGATAGAGTAGAGAAAGCTGTTTGATGCCTTGGACTCCGCAGCGCGGAAAGCCTCCTCCGCAAAGCCGCTCTCCTTGGCAGCCCTTGTGATCAGGTCGTTGTCGTAGAACGGTATCCCGTACTCCTTTGCAAGAAGCGAGCCAACCTCACGCCCGCCGCTGGCATACTGTCTGCTGATGGTGATGATCTTATCCATAAGCTGCCTCCCTTCGGTCATGCAAGGTATTTCCTGAGTATCTCCATGATCCTTGCGTATTCTTCCGTTATCTGCGTCATGAGCAGGTCCGTATCACAGCTTCTGTTGCCGCGGAAGGTTTCCACCATATCGTCCGAGTAGTGGAAAAGCCTGTCAAAGCCCATATTCCCGCACATTCCTTTTATAGTGTGGGCGTAGCCCAGTGCGCTGTCCTTGTCGCCGGCTGCGTAAGCGTTCTTAAGCTGTTCATAGTTTTCATCTGTAAGGAACATCCCAAGGATGGTCTCGTAGAGCTCCTCACTGTCGCCCATGCGTTCAAGTGCGCCGGCAACATCGATACCGCCGCTGTTTTTAAGTTCATCTATAAGTGCGCTCATATCCTTCTCCAAATAAATAGATTCATTAGTATTATTTTATCACTTTTTTCGCATTTTGCAAGGATTAGCCCCTCAAAAGAAGCTCCCGTTCCACAACTTTATTATCCTTAATGTAAAACCTGGGAACACGCTTGCTTACCGCGCAGGTAAGCTCGTAGGGGATAGTCCCGGCGATATCCGCCATTGTCTCGATGGGATTCGTTGGTCCAAAGATCTCTATCTCGCTCCCCACGTCCACGTTTTTCTTATCAGTAAGGTCCACCATACACATATCCATGCATATCTTCCCTATCTGAGGCGCAGGACCGTCTGCTGTCGCAAAGCAGCATTTGTTGGAAAGGGCCCTGAACAGCCCGTCGGCATAACCGATAGGAACAACGCCGACTCTTGTCCTTTTTGCGGTCTTGTAGATCCCCCCGTAGCTTATGGCTGTTCCTTCGGGGTAGGTCTTTATCGTGCTTACTGTTGTCTTTAGAGACATTACAGGCTTAAGCCCCAGCTTCTTTGCATATTCTCCGTAGCCGTACAGCAGCAGTCCCGGACGCACCATGTCGAGCCATGTTTCGGGATATTTTGCGACTGCTCCGGTATTGGCACAATGTTTTAGGGCAAACGGCCTCCCAAGGCGCTCTTCGCAGGCTTTGCAGACTCTTGTAAAGAGCTCAAACTGGTGGCGTGTATACGCTTCGGCCTCATCGCCTTCCTCGTCAGACAGGGCAAAGTGTGTAAAAATACCCTCAGATTCGAGCCCGGGAAGGTTGCAGGCCTCGCATATCCCTTCAACTCCGGTCTCAAACATCTCCCCGTCGCAAAGGTAGCCAAGTCTTGACATACCCGTGTCTACTTTGATGTGTATCTTCAGGATACCGCCGGCTCTCATAGCTTCCTCGCTGTATTCGACAGCCTTTGCACGGCAAGTGACTCCCTGTGTGATATCATAGTCTATCAGCGTCTTTACCTGTTCTCTCGGTGTATGCCCTAGTATCAGTATCGGCATTTTTATGCCGTTCAGCCGCAGCTCTACGGCTTCATCGGCACTGCTCACCGCAAGGTAGTCCGCGCCCTTATCCTGCAGAAGCCTTGCGACCTGCACTGAGCCATGGCCGTATGCATCTGCTTTAACAACGCCCAGGAACTTGGCGTTTCCCACGCGCTCCCGCAATTTATCATAATTAAATCCAAGCGCATCCAGGTCTATATTCGCCCATGTTCTTCTAAGATCCGATTCCATATCATCAACCTCCGCACCCGCTCACACCGTCCCCGGTTTTACGGATTGAAATGTCGCCTTATATTTTACATCAAACAAAACAATTTGCATAGTATCAGACAAAACTTTTAAATTTCATTTCATTCATAACGGTTTCCGGGGGGTTCAATGCAAATCTCAGATAATCTATTTACAAAGAGGGGTTTTTTTTGTAAAATATGGCGTATGTGAAGGGTTGCAAAAGATCCCGTTCCACGGGGAGTATTGCAGCGGAAAAAACCATTTTGAAAGGAAAAAATATATGTTTGACGCTTCAGTATTTAATCTCGACCAGACCAACTTAAGTACCCGTATTTCCCAGGCCACCCATTATCTTGAGGAGTACGAGAAAGAAGTCGCACGCGCCCAGGGAGCTGCAAATTACAGTTTCCGCAGCAAGGAAGACGCTCTCGGCAGGATAAAGCTCCTTGTGGAGTTTGCCCCCGACAACGAGCAGGTTCAGGCTCTGTACGCCCGTGCTAAAGCCTGTGTAAAGGGTGGTGCCGGAAACATCGCGACATTAGACCCTTCAATGACGCTTTACCTTGAAAACGAGGAGAAGCTCCGCAAACACTTTGCGGATGCAAGTGAAAAAGCCTGGAACGACCTTCTTGCGGCAAACACGGAAAACAAGCTTGAACAGCTGTTCCCCGTTCCGGATTTCAATAAATATACCATCGACGATATGAAGGGCAAGATCGTTGTCCTTAACAGTGTGCGTTATCCCGACAACCAGTTCTACGGCGCTGCAGGCGAGTATATCTGGTGCGGCTCCCGCTCCGACGGTATGTACTTCGTAAGGATAGACGGCAGGGAGTGGCTTGGGCCCTACGAGGCGGTAAAACGCTACCGCCGCCAGGTAGACACCGCCATGAACGACGTCAAAGAGTGGTCTGTCATCGGCAGGATCAACGATCT
>JAGDCQ010000055.1 GCA_017958465.1 Lachnospiraceae bacterium | reverse complement strand
GCGGAGAGAGAGGAAAATGTGAAGGCCTCCCGTTTGGAAATGGCGAGAAAATACGGATTAAGGGCGTTTCTTGGCCCTGTAGACATAGAAAACTGATCTGCTCCCGGGGGAGCAGGCTTTGCTTGGAGTCATATGCAGATTCACAGGATCGAGATCAATAACTTTGGAAAATTGAAAAACTTTGTCCTGGAACCGGACCCGGGGCTGAACATCATCTACGGCAGGAACGAGGACGGAAAGTCCACGGTTATGGCTTTCCTTCGGATGATGTTCTACGGGAACGTGGGATCCTCCAGGGATATTGCCGTAAACGCAAGGAAAAAGTACAAGCCCTGGGATGGCGCCGGTATGGGCGGTTCCGTGGAGTTTACCTACGGGAATACGCGCTACAGGCTCCAGAAACGCTTTGGGCAGACGGCCGGCCGCGATGAGGTGGACCTTTTCGATATGGACAGCGGCTCACCTGTGCCGCTGCGTTCCGGCGAGGAGGTAGGCGCGCATTTCTTCGGAATGTCACTCGAGGGCTTTGAACGCAGTATGTTCATCGGCCGCAGTGGCGCCTTTTTGAGCGGAGACGGAAAGAACGACGGCATAACAGAACGCCTCATAAACCTTACCACGAGCAACGACGAGAACGTCTCTCTTAAGAGGACGGTGGAAAACCTGCAGGAAGCACTGGAAGGGCTTGTTTCAAAGCGCGGCAATGCCGGCCTTCTGGTAAAGGCAAGGGAGCGTGTGGAGGCCCTGGACAGGGAGCTCAGGGACGCAAAGGCCGCGGAGAGCGCAAAGAGGAGCATCAGGGAAGAGTTTGACACTCTGATGACTCTTCAGGCCAGCGAGAAAGAACGCCTTGAAAAAGTGCGGGAGCGCAGGCACTGCTTTGCCGACGCTGCGGAGGATATCGCCGCAAAGCGCGAAAACCTTACAACTCTCCAGCGCAGGACAGAGCTTTACAAGGCTGAAAAGGAAAAACGCGAGGAAATAGCCGCTCTTAACGTTAAAAACATGGAGGAGCGGATAAACCAGGCAAAGGAAGCCTCGGAGCAGGGGAAACAGGTCAATCTTATCCCGCTGTTTGCCGTGCTTGCGGTTGTTGCCCTCGGAGCAGCCATTGCTCTTGCGATACTCTTTAACCCGCTCTATGCGCTGATCACTCTTGTGATCCCGGTGTTCATGCTTGGCGAGATGAGCGCTTTCAGCAGGAAGAACAGGATGAAACTTTACAGGGAGGCAGCGCTTGCACGGGCGGGAAAGCTCGAAAACGAGCTGGAGGACCTCCTTGAAAAGACAGGGCGTGAGAACGCGTCGGATGAAAAGAACCTTCTGAGGCTCGAAAAAGAAACAAAAGATGCGGCGGAAAACCTTAAGCGCGCGGAGCTGAGAAGGATTGAGCTCTCTAAGCAGCTGGAATCCGACGAGAACCTTGAAGACAAGATAATAGACAGAGAGCAGTATATAGCGCGGCTGAGGACTGAGCTTACAGGGACCGGGCGGCCCATTTCTGTTATCGTGGACGAGCGGGAGGAGGCCCTTGCCGACCTTGCCGAATACGAGGAAAAGTATGAGGCGCTGAAGCTGGCGATAGAGGCTATGGAGGAGGCCGGGGAAGAGCTTCGTATGAACTTCGGACCCGCGCTCAACAAGAGGACTGCCGAGATATTTGGCGGCCTCACGGGCGGAAAGTACGCAAGTGTCAATGTTTCAAAGGATTTTGGCATACGGGTGCTGGAGGCCGGCGACTCCTACTATCACGAGGGCGGGTATCTGAGCAACGGTACGGTAGACCAGGCATACTTTGCTTTACGCCTTGCGATCTCGGAGATCCTTACCGAGTCCGAGGAAGAGATGCTTCCGCTTATGCTTGATGACGTTTTTGAGCAGTATGATGATGCAAGGACAGTCAAAGGGCTGCAGTTCCTTGAGGACTATGTCACGGAGCGGAATGGACAGGTGATCCTGTTTACGTGCCATGGCAGGGTGCTGGACACTGCCCGTGAGGAAACGGACAGCGCAGCTTTTTTCACACTTTCTGAACACTATAAGAAAAAAACGTGACATTCTGCGTTTTTTGTGCTATAACATCTTTCAAGTACATCTTAAACAATCAATACGAGGACAAAGTTATGAAGACCAGAAATCTTATCGGTGACCGCTTTAAGGAGCGCCCTGCGGACTGTGTTATCGACAGCCACGCAATGATGGTAAAGGGCGGCTACATCAAATATGTCGCAAACGGCATTTATTCGCTGTTCCCGCCGGCAAAGCGCATCACCAAGAAAATAGAGAACATCATCCGCGAAGAGATGGACAGGATCGACGGACAGGAAGTGCTCTTCCCAGTTGTTCTTCCCGCTTCTCTCTGGGATGAATCCGGCCGTTACGAATCCGTTGGCGATGAGCTCCTTCGCTTTACCGACCGTAACAAGAGCAGGATGGTGCTCGGTATGACACATGAGGAGGCTGCCGTTCAGCTTGTGCGCGATTACGCCCAGAGCTACGCACGCTATCCGTTCATGATCTATCAAATCCAGACAAAGTTCCGCGATGAGGCGCGTCCCCGCGCAGGTCTTATCCGCGTGCGCGAGTTCACTATGAAGGATGCTTACTCCTTCCACACTTCACAGGAAGACCTTGAAGCTTACTACAAGCGCTGCTACGACGCATACCACAGGATATTCGCGCGCTGCGGTATTCCGGAGACCGTTGCCGTTAAATCCGATTCCGGTATGATGGGCGGCAGTGTTTCCCACGAATATATGCTCCTTACGCCCTGCGGCGAGGATTCCATAGCGATCTGCCCCGAGTGCGGCTACAAAGCCAACATGGAGGCTGCAAAGAGCATTATCGTAAACGAGAATGCAAAGCCCGCAGAAGAGCTTAAGAAGGTTGAGACACCGAATGTTTCTTCTATCGAGGATCTGTGCGGCTTCATGAAGTGCAAGCCCGAGGATACCTGCAAGGCTGTTGTATACGCAAAGAACAACG
>JAGDCQ010000054.1 GCA_017958465.1 Lachnospiraceae bacterium | reverse complement strand
TTATCCTTGTCATAAATATTGTGGACAAGGGTATAGCGCTCGGCGCAGCCGCAGGGATAGTCCATCTCATCCCGAAAGAGACACGTTTCAAGATAAGGACCAGCGGATGGAAGCAGTCGCCACTGTCCCTTAAAGATATGAAGGCTATAAACGCCAGCGCGCGAAAAGGCGGCAGATCCCTGAAATACAGGATCGGAACGATGCTGGCCTTAGCAAGCGTAGCCATAGTGCTTGTTTTCACCTGGGTAAGTACAAGGCTTGCCTACAACAGCATCGTCGGAAACGGGAAAAAAGACGCCTTGAGTGCCGCAAATCTTGCCGGGTCTTTTATAAATACGGATGCTCTCGGAGAATACGCAAAAAGCGGGGAATCGCCCGCTGTTTATGAACAGAAGGACCCGGAATACAAGGCAACAAACGATTATCTGTGCACACTTCTTGAAAATGTGCCCGATATCGAAGCCATATACGTTTACTATGTGAAAGACGGCGAAATGTACATTGTTTTCGACATAGAGCCCTATTTCCAGGACGCCGGAAGGATAGGCGAAAAGCTTTCGGACCAGGGCTTATATGCTGAAGTGCTCCCGGAGATCCAAAACGGAGCGGAGCTTGAGCCCCTTGAGGTGAGGACATCTTATGGCTTTTACGTAACAGCCCTGAGATCGCTCTTTGACAGTAACGGCAGGTTTGTGGGCTTCGTCGGGGCAGATGTTTCGACAGCGGGCTTCTCAGGATACATCAGAAAACTCATCATGAACCTCACTATGCTCTTTGCCGGTTTCTTTGCCCTTATCCTGGCTTACGGCCTTAAAACCGCAAGAACCTACCTGCTTCTTCCCATTGGCAGTCTGGAAGCCAGCATTGACGGCTTTATGAAAAATATCGAGGATCAGGATAAACTCGAGGAAAACGTCAAGAACCTGCAAAAACTCGACATCCGGACCAACGACGAGGTGGAGGGCCTTTACAATTCGGTGTGTGAGATGGCTGTGGGAACTGCTGAACAGATGCGCAGCATCAGGCTCCTGGCAAAGAAAAACGAGAAAATGCAGTCGGGCCTGATCATCACTATGGCGGATATGGTGGAAAACCGCGACTCCGATACAGGAGCCCATGTCCTGAAAACTGCGGCTTATGTGCGGATCATCCTTGAAGGCCTTCGAAGAAAAGGCTACTATTCCGAAAAGATCACCGATAAATACATAAAAGATGTGGAAATGTCGGCACCGCTCCATGATGTGGGCAAGATAAACGTCTCCGACACCATCCTCAATAAGCCCGGAAAGCTTACGGATGAAGAGTTTGAGATAATGAAGACCCATACGACAGCCGGGAAGAAAATACTTGAAAATGCCATCGGAACCGTGCAGGGCGAGAACTACCTGAAGGAAGCCAGAAATATGGCCGCTTACCACCATGAAAGGTGGGACGGAAAGGGGTATCCTGAAGGCCTTCACGGTCAGATAATCCCGCTTTCGGCACGTGTCATGGCCGTTGCGGATGTTTTTGACGCGCTTGTTTCCCCGAGGGTTTACAAGCCGGCGTTCCCTCTTGAAAAGGCTGTCTCGATACTGCGCGAGGGCGCGGGGACCCAGTTCGACCCCAAATGCGTCGAAGTATTCCTGGATTCCCTTGCCGATATCAAGAAGGTTTTGAAAAAGTATCAGGACCAGCAGAACTGAGCTGCATATTTGAAAACAGTCTGTAACTTCACGGAAGGGTTGACTTAAATGGCTCCAGATAAAAAACACAACAGAAAACTGATACCGGCTGCGTTCTTCGCCTTTGTGTGCCTGGCTGCGGTGCTGTCCGTCCTGCTTTCCGGCGGAAAGCCCGCCAATGCTTCGGAAACGGACGTGACGACCGGCAGTACCCTTACCACGGGTACCTTTCAAAAGGACACAAAAGGCTCTGTGGGCGGTGGATACGCTGTTACCGGACGCCTTGCGAACATAGGCTATACGGCTGTTTTATACGACGCTACCAACGGCCTTCCCACCTCCGAAGCCAACTGTATCCTTGGCGCCTCTTCGGGCTATGTCTGGATAGGCGGCTACAGCGGTATCATCCGCTATGACGGCACAAACTTCGTAAGGATCCCCGCTTCCACCGGCATGACAAACGGGCGCGGGCTGTACGAGGACAGCTTCGGCCGCGTCTGGGTCGCAACGAATGACAACGGCGTAGTGGTCATGACTCCTACGGAAACCGCCCATCTGACAAAGAATGACGGGCTGGGCTCCTCGTCTGTCAGGGATTTTGCCGAGGACAGTAACGGTCGCGTTTACATAGGGACTACCGCCGGCGTGTGCTATGTCGACCGGGATATGAGCCTTCACACCATCGACGATCACAGGATCAACAACGAGCGCATACTCAGGCTCGTTGCCGACGCAGACGGGAACGTTTTCGGACATACAAAGAACGGCGCGGTCTTTAAGCTTGAAGACGGCAAGGTGTCACAGTTCTTCGAGAGCGAAGACCTCGGAATGCAGAAGATTTCAACTATCCTTGCGGATCCTTTCAAAGCCGGGATGATGTATTTCGGCACCGGAGCCGGATGCATCTATTACGGCAGGTTCGGCGACAATGCCGCTCAGATGAAACAGATCGACACATGGCCTTTGTCCAATGTTCACTGGATGTCCTATGACTGCGGATGCATATGGGTCACATCTGAAAGCGTTATCGGGTATCTTGACGAGGAAGACCGTTTTATCAGCATTGACGGGCTCCCGATGAACGATTCCATAGAGATGGTAACCTCCGACTACCAGGGCAACATGTGGTTTGCTTCGTCAAGGCAGGGTGTGATGAAGATCGTTGCGAACACCTTCCAGGACTACACATCGGCAGTCGGGCTTCCAAACAGCGTTGTTAACGTGACCTGCATGCATAACGGTGAACTCTACATCGGGACCGATAACGGCCTGCTGGTCGTTGACAAGAACGGTTATCCGACAGGAAACGAGCTTTCGTCATACCTCTGCGAGGCCAGGATCCGCTGCGCCATGGAGGATTCCGCGGGAAACCTCTGGGTGTCGACCTTTACGGACAATCTGGGACTGGTCTGCTTTAATTCGGAAGGCAGGATCATCCCGTTCACCGAAGAAAACGGCATGCCAAGCAATGAGGTGCGCTGTACATACGAAATGGCGGACGGAAGGATCCTGGCCGGCACAAACAACGGCATAGTTGTGATAAAAGACTATAATATCGTGAAGACGATAGGAACCGCGCAGGGCCTTGACAATACTATCATCCTTACTGTCTGCGAAGGCCTTGACGGCAAGATCTATGCCGGCTCGGACGGTGACGGCATTTACGTTTACGACTGGATGGATGTTAAGCATTTAGGCACCCGCGACGGCCTTACCAGCGATGTTGTCATGAGGCTCAAAAACGACAGGGCCAGAGGGCTGTTATGGGTCATCACTTCTAACTCCCTCCAGTATATGAAGGACGGAGAAATAAAGGAAGTTTCAACTTTCCCCTACAATAACAATTTTGATATCATCACGGATATCAATGACGATCTCTGGATTCTCTCCTCGCAGGGGCTTTACGCTGTAAATGCCGAGAAAACGCTTGCGGACAGCATCGAGGAATACAGGCTTTACACCATAGCAAACGGCCTTACGAGCATCCCCATAGCACACAGCTACAGCTGCATGGATTCCGACGGAAACCTCTATATCGCGGGGCAGTCGGGTGTTTCGAGGGTAAATCTTGGCGACTTTTATGATGTGGACGCCGACGTGATGACAACGATCGGTGCAGTATATGTGGATAACAAGTTCATTTATCCCGACGAGAAGGGCAATTATGTTATTCCGGCAAACACCGGCCGTATCCAGATCGAGCCCTCCGTACTGGATTTTACCATGACAAACCCTGTGGTCCGCGTATTCCTTGAGGGAGCGAACGATGAAGGCATCACAGCCTCGCTTAACAGGCTGACAGCCCTTGAATACACCGACCTTCCCTACGGCAATTATACCCTTCACATTCAGATTCTCGGCCGTGGGACGGGTGATGTGGTCTCGGACAATACATTCGGTTTCAGGAAGGAACCGAAGCCCTTTGAACTGATAACAGTCAGGATCCTCATAGCGCTGCTCGTCATCGCACTTGCGGGTATAATAGTATGGCGCATCATGAACGGCACAATAATCCGCAGGCAGTACGCCCAGATACAGGAGGCAAAGGAAGAGGCGGAGCGCGCGAATTCCGCGAAATCCAGGTTCCTGGCCAATATGTCCCATGAGATCAGGACGCCCATCAACACCATAATGGGTATGGATGAGATGATCCTCAGGGAGGACACAACAAACGTTCCGAAGAGCTACAGCATGGCGGTCATCAACAACGCAACCGACATAAAAAGCGCGACAGAATCCCTCTTAAGCCTCATCAACGACCTTCTCGACATTTCGAAGATCGAATCCGGGAAAATGCATCTGGTGGAGGAAGAATATGATGTCGTCACCCTGCTGAGGTCTCTCATCAATATGATCCGTGTCAGGAGTGATGCAAAGAAGCTGTATTTTGATGTGGAAGTGGACGAAACGCTGCCAAAGAAGCTTTACGGCGACGACGGTAAGATAAAGCAGATAATCCTCAACCTTCTCACCAATGCGGTGAAATACACGGATGAGGGCGGTTTCACCCTTAAGGTCTCTGTGACGGAGAAAACGGAGCTTTCCTGCAATTTAAGGGTGTTCGTAAAGGATACAGGCATAGGAGTAAAGTCGGAGGATCTTAAGCGGCTTTTCAACGCGTACGAACGTCTTGACGAGGAGAAAAACAGCGGGATCCAGGGTACAGGCCTTGGCCTCGATATCTCCAGACAGTACGCCGAACTGATGAACGGAAGGCTCTGGTGCGAGAGTACCTACGGGCAGGGGAGCGAGTTTATCCTCACTGTCACACAGAAGATAGCCGATCCCGCCCGGATAGGCGTTTTCCGCGAGGAAGAGAGCACAAACACCGGCGGAAAATACATACCGAAGTTCATAGCACCGGATGCGGACATCCTTGTTGTGGACGATAACCCCATGAACCTCAATGTCATAAAGGGACTCTTAAAGCCCACGAAGGTGTTCGTGACGACAGCCGAAAGCGGCGAAGAGTGCCTTGACAAGCTGAAGCTTGATACCTTCAATCTGGTGCTGCTCGACCACATGATGCCCGGAATGGACGGTATCGAAACCCTTGAAAAGATAAGGAAGTCCTACCCCGACCTGCCGGTTTATGCCCTTACCGCTAACGCTACTTCGGGCGGCGAAGAGTTTTACAGGTCCAAAGGCTTTAACGGGTATCTTGCAAAGCCCATCGATACTGCACTTCTTGAGCAGGCCATTATGCGGCACCTGCCGGAGGATATTGTGCTGAAGGCTGACCTTCCGGAGGAGGACGAAACCGAAGAACCGGCAACAGAGGACCTTTCATGGCTCAAGGATGTGGAAGGGATCGATATGGAGGCCGGTATCAGGAATTCCGGCGGCGAAGCCCCGTATCTTTCATCTTTGCATATGTTCCTCGATACGCTTGAGGACAATGCAAAAGTGATAGAGGATGCCTACTCCGAAGGGGATCTTAGGCTCTACACCGTAAAAGTCCACGCGTTAAAGAGCTCCGCAAGGATCATAGGTGCCCTTGAGATGTCCGCGGAATGCCAGAAACTTGAGGACGCCGGAAACGCAAAGGATATGGCTTATATCGATGCAAACAC
>JAGDCQ010000053.1 GCA_017958465.1 Lachnospiraceae bacterium | reverse complement strand
GACTATAAAAAATATAATCTAACGACTCTGTCTCGTTTTGACATAGAATGACATAATAGATATAAATCTGTCTTTGTCAACTTTTTCGTTTCCCCCAAATAAACGCACTTTTTTTCTCATCATTTTATGCTTTTTTATATCAAACTTTGTCAGCGGTTTTGGGCAAAAAAATACCCCAAAAGGGATGTCCTTTTGGGGTGAAAATACTGTGTTTTCGGGCTTTCTCGGCTCTCTGATTAACGCTTGCTGAACTGAGGTGCGCGCCTTGCGCCTTTGAGACCGTACTTCTTGCGCTCTTTCATACGAGGGTCTCTTGTAAGGAAACCGGCCTTCTTAAGGGAAGGGCGGAACTCCTCATCTACTCTTGTAAGGGCACGGGAAATACCGTGTCTGATAGCGCCGGCCTGACCTGTGTAGCCACCGCCGCGTACATTAACGATTACATCATACTTGCCTTCAGCATTAACAAGCTTGAGGGGCTGACGAACAACAACCTTAAGGGTCTCAAGACCGAAATATTCGTCGATATCTCTTTTATTGATAGTAATCTTACCGGAACCGGGAACAAGATAAACTCTTGCTACACTGCTTTTTCTTCTGCCTGTTCCATAGAATTTCGAATTAGCCAATGTGATATCCTCCTTTCAGTCTCAACCTTTGATCTCAAGCACTTCGGGCTTCTGAGCAGCCTGCTGATGCTCGGGGCCTGCGTAAACATGAAGCTTTGTGAGCATCTGTGCACCGAGGGGTCCCTTGGGAAGCATACCCTTGATAGCAAGGTAAACAACTTCTTCAGGCTTCTTTGCAAGAAGCTCCTTAAGAGTTGTCTCTCTCATGCCGCCGGCATAGTCGGAGTGATTGTAGTAAATTTTCTGTTCAAGTTTCTTGCCTGTAACCTTGATCTTGCTCGCATTAACAACGACTACATAGTCACCGGTGTCGATGTGAGGAGTAAAAGTAGGCTTATTCTTACCGCGTAAAACAGAAGCAACAGCTGTGGAAAGACGTCCAAGTGTCTGGCCTTCTGCATCTACAACGTACCACTTTCTTTCAATTGTTGCAGGGCTTGCCATAAAACTTTTCATGGTAAAAACCTCCTGATTATTTCTGAAACGGTCTTCCGTCCACAGGAAGACCTGCAACGGTTTTCTAACCGACAAGCGGGATTATAACAGCATAATCCCCCTGTGTCAACAAAAAAAGATTAAAATTGACGGTTTTTTTGAAAAAATTTTATATTACGTCTGGTTTTATCATTTTCAGAATGACTTTTCCTTATAAAAAATCGATCTTTATGAGCGTGAGACCCTTCGCAGGAGCAGTGGGCCCGGCAAGGTTCCTGTCCATTCCAAGGATCACGTCACCCATGCCTTCGGGATCCCGCAGCCCAAGCCCGACCTCAATAAGCGTCCCCGCTATTATGCGGACCATATTGTAGAGAAAGCCGTTTCCGCAGATCCGAAGAGTGATCACACCCCCGTCCTCGAGGATATCCAGGGAATATACAGTCCGGACCTTGCTTTCGACCTGCGCCCCTACCGAACAGAAGGATGTAAAGTCGTGTTCGCCGGTAACAAAAGCTGCCGCCCTTCTCATCGCCTCCGTATCCAGTTTTTTGTGGACATGGTGTGTGTAAAGCCTGTCCGTTGCAAGCGGGAAGCGGGTGTTACGTATCCTGTATTCGTAGGTTTTACGGCTCTCGCAGTGTCTTGGATGGAAATCCGCGGCCACTTCGCAGGAATCCAGTACGACTATGTCCTCAGGCAGGTAACTGTTCAGGGCAAAGCAAAACTTGTCCGCAGGTACGGGAGACGATGTGTCGAAGACAGCTACATTGCCGAGGGCGTGAACTCCGGCGTCTGTCCGGCTGGCCCCCAGAAGCTTTACATCTTCACCTGTGACCTTTTTTACGGCCAAAGTCACCGCTTCTTCCACTGTCGGCCCGTTGTTCTGGACCTGCCAGCCGCAGTACCTTGTCCCGTCGTATGAAATTGTCAGTTTCACTCTCTTCATGGCAAATCGCCCCACAGGCCACGATCTTGCAAGATCAGCCAAGGAAAATGCGGACCAGGATCAGAGCCGCAAGGTAGAGCAGTTGCACCCCATAAGCAATAAA
Source organism: Lachnospiraceae bacterium (assembly GCA_017958465.1). Classification (GTDB taxonomy): domain Bacteria; phylum Bacillota; class Clostridia; order Lachnospirales; family Lachnospiraceae; genus SZUA-448. Next base: position 3,229 of record JAGDCQ010000053.1, on the reverse strand, counting down.
GTCCCGTCCTTTGTATTTAAGCGGTTTCATTCTCGTGCGCCCCTCGCCGCCGTGGTAGCACCTTACCTCCATAGCCATGGCAAGGTCCCCCGCGCGTCTGAAGGATGATATGAACAAAGGCACAAGGATAGGCACCATGGCCTTCGCTCTTTGGAAGATGTTGCCTTCCTCGAAATCCGCGCCTCTGGCCTGCTGCGCCTTCATTATCTTGTCTGTTTCCTCAAGGAGCACAGGGATAAAGCGCAGTGCGATTGACATCATCATCGCGACCTCGTGAACAGGCACCTTAAAGAGCTTGAGCGGTGCAAAGAGCCGCTCCAGGCCGTCTGTAAGCTGCGTCGGCGTCGTTGTGAACGTCATAAGCGATGAACCCGTGATCAGGAGCGTAAGGCGGATGCCCATAAAACCGGCGGTCCTTAAGCCTTCGGGGTAGATCCTTATAAATTTCCACTCAAACAGCGGCACCTCGCCCCTTGTGAAGATGATGTTGCATATAAGTGTGAACATAAGGAGCATCACCACTGCCTTCAGGCCCTTCACAATGTGCTTGAATGGCACCTTCGACAGGTGGATGCAGGAGAACAGGAAGATCATAGTGGGGATATAGCCCCAGAAGCTCTTGAAGAGAAAAAGCGACACCAAATAAACCAGCGTTCCGACAATCTTCACTCTGGGATCAAGGCGATGTATTATTGAATTTTCCGGGTAATACTGCCCTAATGTAATGTCGCGGATCATATTTTAACCGGGGATGCCTTTCCGCTGCCTGTAAACCCTGAGCAGCTCTTCCCCCGCCTCTTCAAGTGTGATGCAGTCGGGGCTTATCTCAAAGCCCTTATTTGCAAGATCTCGTGTTATCTGTGTTACCTGGGGCACGGAAAGTCCTATGCCCTCAAGCTCTTTTGCGTAGGTAAATACAGCCTTTGGAGGCCCTTCAAGGACAACAGATGCAGCGTTCATGACGATGATCCTGTCCACGTAGTTTGCCACGTCCTCCATGCTGTGTGAAACGAGGATGACCGTGATCCCCGTCTTTTTGTGTATATCGCTGATCAGGCCGAGGATCTCGTCGCGCCCGGCGGGATCAAGGCCTGCCGTAGGCTCGTCAAGAATAAGGACCTTCGGCTTCATGGCCAGCACGCCGGCTATTGCGACCCTGCGCTTCTGGCCCCCCGACAGTTCGAAGGGGGAAGCATCGAAAAGGTCGTCGCCGATGCCAACGTTTTTAAGGGCTTCGAAACTGCGGTACTCTATCTCCAGCGGCTTAAGCCCGAGATTCCTCGGACCGAACTGGACGTCCTTTACCACCGTGGGCTCAAAAAGCTGGTGCTCCGGGTACTGGAACACGAGCCCCACCTTGCTTCGTAGCATCTTCTTCGAGTAGTCCTTTTCGCTTATATCCTCGCCGTCCACGTAGACTGTGCCCGATGTAGGCAGCAACAGCCCGTTCATATGCTGGATGAGGGTGGATTTGCCTGAGCCTGTATGCCCTATAAGTCCTATGAACTCTCCGTCATTGATCACAAGATTGACGTCGTTTAACGCCGTTTTTTCCATGGTTGTGCCCGGGGAGTACTTATGCGTCACATGATCGAAAATAATGCTCATATGGCACCTCCTCGTGCGTCACAGGCCCTTGTAAATGCCTCCTCGAACTCCTCCGGGGTAAGGATCCCCTCGGGAAGGGGCACGCCCTTCTTCCTGAGGTCATGGGCAAGTGCGGTGACCTGCGGGACATCGAGCCTGAATTGCTTTAACTGATCCACTCTCGAGAAGATCTGGCGCGGAGTGCCCGTCATCACTACCTTTCCGGAATCCATGACAAACACCACGTCTGCACCTGTTACCTCCTCCATGTAGTGGGTGATGAGGATGACAGTAACGCCTTCCTTTTTGTTGAGCTCACGTGCGGTGGCGATAACCTCTTTGCGCCCCACGGGATCAAGCATCGCCGTAGGCTCGTCAAGGATGATGCACTTAGGCTTCATAGCCATTATCCCGGCTATGGCAACACGCTGCTTTTGGCCGCCGGACAGCTTGTTCGGCGAATCCTTGCGGAACTCAAGCATTCCTACGGATTTAAGCACCTTTTCAACCCTCTCCCAGATCTCTTTCGTGGGAACGCCGAGGTTTTCCGGGCCAAAGCCCACGTCCTCTTCCACAACGGTGAGGATTATCTGGTTGTCAGGGTTCTGGAATACCATCCCTGCGTTCTTGCGTATTTCAAGGAGGTTGTCCTCATCGGTGGTCTTAATGCCGTTTACCCATACTTCGCCTTCTGTGGGCATGAGTATGGCGTTCAGGTGCTTTGCCAGTGTGGATTTTCCGGAGCCGTTTGCGCCAAGGATCGCAACAAAATCGCCCTGTTTCACATTGATGTTTATATCGTCAAGTGCACGTGTGACACTTTCAACATTGCCTTCTTCGTCTCGTCTTATGTAATCGAAGGCAAGTTCCTTTGTCCTGATCATGGCTGCTCCTTTCTGCCGCACCCGGCTTATGTTCTGTCTGATAATACAGAAAAAGGTTGCCTTAAAGCAACCCTTCTCCGCATTATTATAATAATCAATTAAACGAGCTCAATGATGACCATCTCAGCAGCGTCGCCCTTGCGGGGTCCGATCTTTACCGTTCTGGTATAGCCGCCGTTACGGTCTGCATACTTGGGAGCGATCTCGTTGAAAAGCTTGTTTGCAACGCTGATCTCCTTTGTATGAGCTTTCTTTCCTGCTGCTTCAGCGGGAACCTCTACTACAGGGTAAAGGTAAGCTTCGAACTTCCTTCTTGCGTGAAGTCTTGAAGGAGCATCCTTCTTGATCTCTTTCTGAACATCATCAAAAACGGTAACTTTCTTGCCGTTTACGACTTCTGTCACACGCTTGTTGTCCTTATCCTTGCGGGCAACCTTTGCAGTAACGGTAACTGTTTCGTAGTTATCTCTTTCCTTAACTGCAAGTGCGATGAACTTCTCGGCGATCCTGCGGATTTCCTTAGCTCTTGTCGCGGTTGTCTCAATCTTGCCGTGATATAAAAGGTTCGTTACCTGGTTTCTCAACAGAGCCTTTCTCTGGCTCGAGGTTCTGCCCAGTTTTCTGTAACCTGCCATTTTTGTTTCCTCCTGGTTTTATAGGTATTACTCTTCGCCTTCGCGGAGCGATAAACCGAGCTCCTGAAGTTTCTGAAGCACTTCCTCGAGTGATTTGCGACCAAGGTTTCTTACCTTCATCAT
>JAGDCQ010000052.1 GCA_017958465.1 Lachnospiraceae bacterium | reverse complement strand
TTTGAGTTTTTTCGTACCGGCACTTTTCTGAAATGAAAAAGGCAGCCTCTTGAATGAGACTGCCTTTTCCGTTTGTGTCGTTATATGGGTTTAGGAGTTGTTGTCAGATTCCGAGCTTGTAGTCCTTTGTGTCAGTGATCTCGCACTTGCCCTCGAGGTTCTCATAGACAGTTACGAAAACATAAGATACAGCGCCGTTCAGCTCTTTTACGGAAGGAGTCATCTTGCAGAGGATGTAGTGATTCTTTCCGGATACGACCTGTGAACCGATGTAGGCAACGGGCTCATATGTTGCGCCTGTAAGTGTTGCGGAAGCCTTTTCGAGGATCGCTTTGATCTCATCGGTGATATTGTAATCTTCTGCGTTTTCCCAGCCGCCGGGCAGCTGTTCGCCGCTTCCGGGGAGGATGTCCCTGTCAGTCTTGATGAAATCAGCTTCGCCTGAAGGCTTGACGTTGACGTATGCGATGACGGGAGAGAGAGGGCCGCTGGAAGACTTTGCGTTTGAAATGCAGTAGAAGCAGTAATTTGTTCCGTTTACGACCTGAGTTGCAAGGAGCGCGACGGGCTCATGGCCGCTGCCTGTGCCGTCATACTTGCTGCAAGCAGCTTTGTAGTACTTCTTGAGTTCTTCGGTGACTTCGTGTGATTCGGGGATCGTCCAGCCGCCTACGACCTGCTTTCCGCCGTTCTCTCCGGCAGATTGTTCCTGCTTTGCCTGTGCGTTTGCTTCGGGTGTGCCTGCGGTCTTTGTTGTCTTGCATGCTGTGACTGCGCCTGTGAGCATAATTGCTGTAAGTCCGAGTGCCATGATCTTTGTTGTAAAGCTTTTCATTTTATGTGCCTCCGTTTTGGTTTGTGATTTGCTTTATGCCCTAAATACAGACCGGCTTTCAAAAATGTTGCAAAAATCCTGAAATTTTATGCATGCCTTTGTGCCCTCATTGTATCAGACAAGATATGTCCTTATCTTTTCTTCTATGACTCTGGTGTTCAAAGGATGCCTGTCAGTCTCGAAAGTCAGTATGAGACTTGTCTCGTCAAAATCCTTTGCAAGCGTGTATTTCTCGATCTTCGCGGCATTGCGGTTTGCGTATTCCTCTTTGCCCATCATGCCCAGATGCTCCCAATAGTATTCTTTTCTGAGTCTGACATTCAGGCAGTTGAAATCCGGTACGGCCATTTTCACGCCGTTGATGTAAACCGGGTATTCGTACCTGTACGGAATGCCGTGCCTGTAAAGCTCGTTCGCGATCAGCACTTCCGACTTTGACCTGACGCGCTCGCCCCTGTCCGTGTAGAACACCGGGTCGTCCGGCTTGAAACCCATCTTCTCATAGGGCACGCTCAGCCACTGCTTCTCGTAGTCTTCGTCGCCGACAAAAACCGGTGTGACGAGCTGTTTTCTTGGTGCGGTCAGGTCTTCGTATATTGCTGCCGGTGCGGCAGGGTCATAGTCTTTAATGAACTTGTCGATGGCCCTGAGCTGTTTTTCGAGCGCCGCGAGCAGCTTCGTATCGTAATCCTTTTGGGCCAGAGCTGTGGCGAGGGGGAGTTGGTTCTGTGGGAGGTATTTGCCCTGCACGTCCTTTTTGGATGATCTTTGATAATACTGATAGGAGTTCCATTTTTTTACAACGCGAAGATATCCGTTTGGTGAAGCTTTAATCTTACTATTTATGTTTGATATCAGCTGTATGATCAGTTTTCTGCGCGTCATAATGTCATTTATTATCTGATCGGATACAATGAGTTCATTTTTGTTAAACATAAGCGGGTCCTTTGGATCGAGATTTTTGCACCTACATATAAATTTGGAAAAAGGTTGAAATTATATGTAGGTTTCACTCGAAAAACGCTCTAAAAACTGAAAACCTACATATAAAAATGGAAAAATGCGAAAAATATATGTAGGTCAGCTTCGAAAAAGCCTTTTTTTGGCAAAAACCTACATATATTTTTTCGAAAAACCGAAAATTATATGTAGGTGCCTTGAATATACGGTTGGCGGAGGGCAGGCGGCAAGAAAAAACGCGCAATGTGACGAAAAACGGGACTTGTCGGGGCGCGGCCGTGGGGAGTGAAGTGCGGAGCAGAGCAGAATGCGAAGCAAAGGCCGCAGTGTATCAGACCACGGCCGCGAAAAGCAAAACGAACGTCAAAAAGATATCCCCCGCACCGGAAGTGCGGGGGACGGATTAATCAACCTTATTTCAGGAGGGTTAATTAGCCGAAGTTGAGGTTTACATCCTTGGTGTCTGTGATCTCGCACTTGCCGTCGAGGTTTTCATAGACCGTGATGATGAGGAATGAGCCGGCGCCCTTGGTGTCATTGACGACAGGTGTGGACTTGACGAGGATAGCGTGATTTGTTCCGGCGACTACCTGAGATCCGAGGTAAGCTATTGCTTCGTAGTTGGCGCCCAGGCGGGTCTGCGTTGCCTTTTCAACTATCTTCTGGATGTCTGCCGTGATGGCGGGATCCTTTTCGTATGCCCAGCCGCCCGGCTTCTGCTGGCCGTCTGTTCCGGGAAGAGTTACATCCTTGTCGCCCATGAATTTCGCTTCGCCTGATGTGTTGACGTAGACGTATGTGAGCTTCATCGGCTTGGTTCCGTTTCTGGAGTCGAGAGTGGACTTACAGAGGAATACGTAGTTAACGCCTGAAACGACCTGTGTTCCGAGGAGTGCCACCGGCTCGTAGAAGTAACCGTTGATCGGGTTGATGGCGTCCTTGAAGTATTTCATCTGCTTTTCGGTGACTTCGGTCGACTCTGCTGCTGACCAGCCGCCTACCATTCTCTTTCCGCCCTTTTCGTCGATGGCCTGTTCCTGTCCGGGTTTCTTGGAAGGGATTGCCTTGCCGGGGGTGTTGATCTTACATGCTGTGAAGCAGGTTGCCATTAAGGCTGCAGTAAGTCCTATTACTGCGAATCTTGTAAAGGTTTTCATATTATTGTCTCCTTTTGCTGTGTTTAAGATGTTGTTTGGTTGTTAAGTTACTATCGTTTCTATATTTCAAATGACGTTACATCTGATCTGGTTTAGTTATGCTGCGGGTCCATTTCTTTTGCCCTCCTTTGTTGGTTGGTGCCTTCATTGTCGGGGGCTGGAGGGCTTATCTCAATCACTAATTTTTCGACATCATGATGCTTAAGCAACAAAGAGAAAAGGGAGTGTCGGTTATCAGATGAAAACGGGCATAAAAAAACCCCGGAGATTTCTCTCCGGGGGCTATCATGGGGGTATGCAGCTATAATCTGCTTCCGGCTTTTTTATTATTCGACGTCTGCCAGTGCTGCGAAATTCTCTTCACCTGTCCTGATCTTTACGACGCGGTCAACGTTGTAAACGAAGATCTTACCGTCACCGATATGGCCTGTGTAGAGTGCCTTCTTGGCAGCTGCGATAACTTTGTCTACAGGGATCGTGGATACGACAACTTCGACCTTGACCTTAGGCAAGAGCGTGGTATCGACCTCGACGCCTCTGTATTTCTCTCCGGCACCCTTCTGGACGCCGCAGCCCATGCACTGGATCATTGTGATTCCTGTAACACCTATGTCGTTCATTGCTTTCTTCAGAGTATCGAAACGTGAGAGCTTGGCGATGATGACGACCTTATGGATACCTGTGTCATAAGAAGGAGCAACTGTATTAACTACAGGTACTGCAGCTTCCTTGAGTGTCTCGGAGGCCTTGTCGTATTCTGCAACACCAAGGTCTGTGTTCTCGTTGACTGCCATCATGTTGTCTGTTGTATCCATGATGGAGAAGCCTGAGTATGCGGAAACGAGACCGTGCTCTGTAACGTCGAGACCTGTGATCTCTTCTTCTTCGGAAGCGCGGAGACCGATGATCTTCTTGATCGCAAAGAATGTGATCGTGATAGTTACTGCTGTCCAGCCTGCTGTTGCGAGCATACCGATCATCTGGATGCCGAGGAGCTTTAATCCGCCGCCATAGAAAAGACCAGTCATAACGTTGCCTGCAGCATCCTTAACGGAATAGCCGGGAACTGATGATGTGGAGAAGAGACCGACTGCGACCGTGCCCCAGATACCGTTCACCATGTGGACTGCAACTGCACCGACGGGGTCATCGATATGAAGAACATTGTCGAGGAGCCATACGCCGAATACTACGAGCAGACCGGAAACGAGACCGATGATGCAAGCACCGAGTGCGTCAGCTGTGTCGCAGGGAGCTGTGATTGCTACGAGGCCTGCGAGTGAAGCGTTGAGACACATGGAGACATCGGGCTTACCGTATCTGACCAATGTGAAGATCATTGTTGTGACTGTAGCGATTGCAGGTGCGATTGTTGTTGTTAC
>JAGDCQ010000051.1 GCA_017958465.1 Lachnospiraceae bacterium | reverse complement strand
CCTTTTTACAAAGAGCCTTAACCTCAGGAAAATAGCTGAAACAAAGGTAAACGTCCTGAAGTACTACGATTCCTTTTTCAAAAACATCCACAACGAAGCCGAATACAGATCGCGTAAAATGGGGATCTACAGCTATCTTGTGGAGTACGCAAAGGACGATCCCGCCTTTGCTTTTGCCCCCGGGACCAAGAAGCTTGGGGAGGAGTCCGTTCCCGTATATTTCGCAAAAGGCCTTGAAAACAACGCCTACGCCTATAACTATTACGAGAACAAGCTTATGCAGCGCCTGCTCCTTGCCATAGAGCGCCAGACATCTTTCCGGGAGAACGAGCTGAAGACCATGCTTTTCGTCGCTCTTGCGGGGGACGGAGTAACTGTAAGGGAGCTTGCAAGCTACCTTGGGATAAGCGAGGCCGGTGCCTACATACTTGCAAACGAGCTTTGTATGAGAAAATATCTGAAGGCCGAGAAAAGCCCTAAAGACAGCGATCCAAAGGAAAAAGAGATAACTGTCTACCTCCTTGGTGAAAGCGAGGAAACACAGAAGATAGTAAGTGAATTAAAGACGGCTGTGAAGGACTTTGAGACTATTAAATTTTCGGGCTTTTCCGAAGAAGAGCAGGAGCTTTACCGCGACTTTGAAAACAGGGCCGCAGCAAATTTCAGACGGGTGTTAAAGGATCCGAACAAGGCCTGAAAACAGAGTTTACAGAATCCAATCCTGACAAAAGTACGGGATACGGAGCGGTACGGAGGTTAAAAATGATCGTAAAAGGTGCTAAGGTTTTTACGGAAAAACATATATTTGAGCCTAAGGATGTTACTGTGGCAAACGGCGTGATAACCGGCGTTTTTGAGCCGGGAAGCGCTCCTTCCGACGAAGAAGTCGTTGACGCGACAGGGCTTTTGGCAATACCGGGGCTTGTGGATATACATTTCCACGGAGCTATGAGCCACGATTTCTGCGATGCCACAAAGGAAGCGGTGGAAGCACTTGCTGCCTACGAGGCTTCCTGCGGTGTCCTTGCCATCTGCCCCGCCACCATGACCTACGGGGAAGAGAAGATAGGCAGCATACTGGATGCGGCTCTTTCCTATAAAAACGACGAGACTAAGGCTCTGCCCGGTTTTTCGGAGATCGTGGGCGTAAACCTCGAGGGGCCGTTCATTTCGAAAAACAAGCTGGGAGCCCAGAACCCGGACTACGTGATCCCGCCGGATGTCGGGACCATAAGCCGTCTTATCGAGCGCGGGAAGGGTCTGATCAGGATAATCGACATAGCGCCGGAAACAGAGGGCGCAATTGAGTGCATAAAGAAGTATTCGGACAGTGTTGTCATATCTCTTGCCCACACGGAAGCGGGTTACGATACAGCCTGCGCCGCCTTTAAGAGCGGTGCGTCCCACGTTACCCACCTTTACAACGCGATGCCCGGGATGAACCACCGCGCGCCCGGCCTGATCCCTGCGGCCTGTGAAGCCGGAGCCGAAGCAGAGCTCATCTGCGACGGGATCCATGTGCATCCAGCCATGGTCCGTATGGCTTTTAAGATCTTTGGTGCAGATAAGGTGATCCTTATCTCCGACAGTATGCGTGCCTGCGGCCTTTCGGACGGCGAGTACGATCTCGGCGGCCAGAAAGTTACTGTTGAGGGGAAAAAGGCTGTCCTTACCGAATCTGACGGGACTATAGCCGGCAGTGTTACAAATCTGTACGATTGCATGAAAAAAGCTTACGAATTCGGCATAAGCAAAGAGGATGCGGTACGCGCCGCAACCGAAAACCCTGCAAAGTCCGTAGGCGCATACGGGCGTTTCGGAAAGATAGCAGAAGGCGCCGTGGGGCACTTCCTGCTGACAGACGAAGATCTTAACCTCGTAAAGATATTATAAAAAAGAGGCGCCGGTGCCGACGCCTCACGTATGATCATCTTACGATCTTTGTGTGTTTTGCGCAATCCTCGCAGACCCCGTAAAGGACCGTGCGCATGGGATTGAGCGTAAATTTGTGCTCGGATTTAAGATGCTCGGTGAATTCCGAGATCTCCTCGCACTGGAGATGGATGAGCCTGCCGCACACCTCGCATTTGCAGTGGTAGCAGTTGAGCAGTTCTTCCGGTCTTGCGATGCGGATATACTCGTAGCAGGCCGGCATGTTGGGCTCAATGGTGTATTTGTTGATAAGGCCGTCGTCCACCATCCTGTTGAGCTGCCTGTAGACGGTCGTAAACCCTATGGTGCAGCCCCGCTGTTCAAGAGCGGCGTGGATCTCCTCTACGGTAAGATGCTTTCCGGGGACGGTCTGCATATATTCGAGGATCAGCTCGTGGTTTTTAGATTTATAATTACCGCGTGTACTCACTGTTTTACTCCTGTTAATCTCTACTAAGGATATAGTAGCATAAAATACTGTTTTGTCAATCACGGAGGCCTGTATGTTCTGGCAAATCATTTCGATAATATTGCTCTGTCTTGTGCTTCTGATGCTCCTCGCGGCGCTCGCCACGGCACGCTACGTCATGACAGGAAAACGCCAGACTTACGAAGAAGCGTTTGCATGGCAGCAGGCACATTACGACGTTTCCTGGTTCGACAGGTCGCTCCTTAAAGAATACAAGGTGCGCGGAAGCGAAGGGTATGAGCTCACCACCTACTTTTATCCCGCCCCCCGTGAGACGGACCGTTACATCATCCTGTCCCACGGCTATACTGACAATATCCTTGGCAACCTGAAATACATGAAAATGTATCTGGATCAGGGTTTTAACCTTGTTCTTTACGATCTTCGCGGACACGGGAAAAACGAAAAGGCACCCACAACTTACGGAGTCAGGGAATCGGTGGACCTGCTCCACCTGATAGATGACACCCGCCGCAGATATCCGGACCTGAAAGTCCTTGGCCTTCACGGCGAGTCTTTAGGCGCGGCAACCTCTGTCACATGCCTGAAATACAAGCCCCTGGTGGATTTTGTAGTTGCAGACTGTCCCTTCGCCGACATCAAAAACGTTCTGAGAGCGGGAGTGAAGAACTCGCCCCTTGCTCCGGTACTGATATTCCTTGGATCCCTCGGGTCCATGCTCCTGTACGGGATCTCCTTTAACGCCATGCAGCCTGTCCTCGCGGTAGAGGACAATGATGTTCCGATCCTGTTTGTTCACGGGCTTGCCGATGATTTCATCGTTCCCGAAAACAGCTTCAGGATCGCAAAGGCAACAAAGGGCAGGAGCTCTGTTTGCACCATAGAAGGCGCTGCCCATGCGGTATCCGCCATCGTCAACCCCGAAAAATACAGGGAAGCCTTAAATGAGTTTCTTTCTTCGCTCGGCCTTTGAAAGCCGGGTTTAGAAGTATTATGATCATATGCTGTTCTCAGCAGGGAGATAATTATGCTGTTTACAATTGCCGAGACAACTGAAAAACTGCTGGTAGTATATACCGGCCTTGTGTTCAACATCGTTCTGATCGTGCTGATCCTCGCGTCGCGCTCTGACAGGGACAAGCAGGACAAAAACGCGGACGGATTCCTTCATCTGGCCATAACGATCCTGATAGGAAGCATCCTGACAGCGCTTACCTACTACATCCGCAGGACGACCCTGTGGATGTCCTATCCGAAACTGGCCCTGTTCTCAGAGATCATGGAGTACTCCTTCAATGTGATCCTTACGTATTCCTTTGCAAACTACATCGAGAGATTGTCATTCAGCGGCGTAAATAACAAAGAGCACAAACTGTTCAGTATGCACTCTTTCAACACCGTTCTCATGATAGCCACCATGATATCCGCAATCGGCGTTTTCTTCTACAAACTGCCGGGCGCGGTCGGTACAGACAGGACGACGGCATCCATAAACGACCTGTATCGGTATTACATCGCTTTCCTTGTGGATCTGTACTATCTTGTTTACGCCATCATGCGCTTTATCCTGAACAGCAGGAAGATGGAAAAACGTGCGCGTCTGACGACTATATCAGGTATCATAGTTACCATACTCGGTATCGTGGTAGAGCTCTTCAACGATTCGTACATTGTTTTCAACTACCCGGGAGCTGTGCTCGGCCTTTATATTTTCTATTTCGGTATAGAAAATGCCGACTACAAGTCGCTCGCCCGCACCACCTCCGAGCTTGTGGAGGCCAAGAAACATGCGGAAGAGGCAAACCGCGCAAAATCCGAGTTCCTTGCGAATATGTCCCATGAGATAAGGACGCCTATCAACGCCATCCTCGGAATGAACGAGATGATAGTCCGTGAAAGCAAGGACGAGGACACGCTGCTGTGCGCAAAGAACATCGAAAACGCCGGCCACAGCCTGCTTTCCATAATCAACGATATCCTGGATTTTTCAAAGATCGAGTCCGGGAAGTTCGATATAGTAAACGCCGAATACAAATTCAGTTCCGTGCTGAATGATGTGGTCAACATGACGGCTTTTAAGGCGCAGGACAAGGGGCTTGCCTTCGAGACCTATGTGGACGAAAACCTGCCTGACGATCTGTACGGCGACGAGATGCGCGTAAGAAAGGTGTTCGTCAATCTGCTCGGGAACGCGATCAAATACACAAAAACAGGCTATGTTAAGCTTTATGTGGACGGGCACAGGAAGGACGACATCGTGGAGCTCGATATCCGCGTGGAGGATACGGGTATAGGCATCCGCCCCGAAGACGTAGACAAGATTTTCTCGCGTTTCGGACGGGCATCGGACAATGATGTTCGCAATATCGAGGGAACCGGCCTTGGCCTTGCAATCACCAAGAACCTTGTGGAGATCATGGGCGGGAGCGTCAGCGTAGACAGCAAATACGGGGAAGGCTCGGTATTCCGTGTCAAAATCCCGCAGAGGGTTTGCCGCGAAGGCGCCATCGGCGATTACCGCGAGCGTTTCAAGGAGAGCGTTAAGTCCAAGGGGTATCGCGAAAAGATCGTTGCACCAAAGGCAAAGATCCTTGTGGTTGACGACAACATCGTCAACCTTATGGTCGTAAAGGGACTGCTCAAAAACACGCAGATGCGCGTTGCGACTGCGGAGAGCGGCAGGGATGCCCTCAAGGCCGTGGCAGGCGAAAAGTTCGATATCATCTTCCTCGACCAGCGTATGCCGGAGATGAGCGGTACAGAGACCCTTAAGCGCATGCACGAGATCAGCGGTTTTAATACCCCTGTCATTTGTCTCACTGCAGATGCGGTCTTGGGAGCAAAAGAGGGCTATATTTCCGAAGGCTTTGACGGGTATCTTTCAAAGCCCATTGAGCCGGACCAGATGAACGAGGTATTGCTCGAGTTCCTCCCGGGGGACCTTTACACCTTGGAATCGACCGAAAAATAACTTGATATAGATATCTGAAAATGGTATTATTTTTACATAGTAAAACTCTTAAAGGAGGTATTTTTCATGCAGTACAAATGTAAGGTTTGCGGTTATGTTTACGAAGGCGACAGCGCTCCCGCCGAGTGCCCGAAGTGCCATCAGAAGGATGTTTTCGTTGAAGTGGGCGGAAACCCTTACGCAGGGACTCAGACAGAGAAGAACCTGCAGGCAGCTTTCGCAGGGGAGTCCCAGGCCAGAAACAAATATACTTATTTTGCTTCTGTTGCTAAGAAGGAAGGCTACGAGCAGATCGCCGCTATGTTCTTAAAGACAGCTGAAAACGAGAAAGAGCATGCAAAGATGTGGTTCAAGGAGCTTAAGGGCATCGGCTCTACGGCAGAGAACCTCAAGGCTGCAGCCGACGGCGAAAACTTCGAGTGGACAGATATGTACGAGGATTTTGCTAAAACTGCGGAAAAAGAAGGCTTCCCTGAGCTTGCTGCAAAGTTCCGCGGCGTAGCTGCGATCGAGAAGCATCACGAAGAGAGATATCGCGCGCTTCTTAAGAACGTTGAGACAAAGCAGGTGTTCGAGAAGAGTGAAGTTAAGGTTTGGGAGTGCAGAAACTGCGGTCATATCGTAGTAGGCACAAAGGCTCCCGAAGTATGTCCTGTTTGCGCTCACCCTCAGAGCTACTTTGAAGTAAACGCAGAGAACTATTGATATCAGTCCGGCAAAGCCGGAAAAGGTGACAGGAGGGCGGTTCTGCCTGTCGGCGGGTTTCAGCGGGTTTCCGCTTTCCCGCCGGCAGCGGACCCGTCCCCTTTGTCTCATTAATTAATTACACGGAGGTTTATTATGGGGTACAGAGAAAAATATGAAGAATGGCTAAAACGCCTGCCGGAGGGCTCGCCGCTCCTTGAGGAGCTCGAAAACATCCGGGCAGACGAAACTGATAAAGAGGAGCGCTTCTACCAGGATCTTTCCTTTGGTACTGCGGGACTGCGCGGTAAGGTTGGCGCCGGCACAAACCGCATGAACGTTTACACTGTCGGGAAGGCAACACAGGGGATCGCGGATTATATTGCGGGTTACGGGAAAGAAGCCATGGAAAAGGGCGTTGTCATCGCCCACGACCCGAGGCACTTCTCAAGGGAGTTTTCCGAGCTTGCCGCAGGCATCTTTGCAGCAAACGGCATAAAGGTTTACTCCTTCCCGGCTTTACGGCCCACGCCTGAGCTTGCCTTTATGATAAGGCGCCTTGGCACCGTTTCCGGCATCAACATCACAGCGTCCCACAACCCTAAGGAATACAACGGCTACAAGGCTTACTGGGATGACGGCTGCCAGGTTTCCTCGAAGATCGCAAACGGTATGACAGAGAAGATCAATGCCGTTGATATCTGGGACGGCGTAAAACACTCCGACTACAACGAGGGCGTAAAGAGCGGTAAGATCATAGTCCTGGGCCCGGAATACGACAGGGAGTACCTGGACAAGATCGAAGCTCTTGCGATCCACTCCGGGGATGAGCTGGACCTTTCGATACCGCTTGTCTACACGCCCCTGAACGGCTGCGGATCCGTTCCTTTCAGGCAGATGCTGAATGATCGCGGGTTCACAAACTGGACGATAGTTCCCGAGCAGGAGAACCCGGATCCGGACTTTACAACGGTCGGATACCCGAACCCCGAGGATCCGAAGGCCTTCAGGCTTTCTGAGGAATACGGGCGCAAGTTTGGAGCAGAGCTCCTTATGGCTACAGATCCGGATGCGGACCGTTTTGCAATCGAGATCCGCGATTCCGAGGGCAATTATGTGCCGCTTAACGGCAACCAGACGGGCTACCTGCTCGTAAACTACGTGCTTGAGGGCCACAAGACCGCAGGGACGCTGCCAAAGAAGGGTGCCATGGTAAAATCCATCGTGACCTCAACGCTTTCAAACATCATCGCAAATGCCTACGGCGTGGAGATGTTCGAGACATTGACGGGCTTCAAGAATATCTGCGGTAAGATCCCTTACCTTCACGAGAACGGCTACACCTACCTTTTCGGATACGAGGAGTCCGTTGGCTACGCTGCCTGCGAGGATATCCGCGACAAGGATGGTATTTCCGCCGGAATGCTGGTTGCGGAGGCAGCGGCGTACTATCGCAAGCAGGGCAAGACCCTCTGGGACGTTCTGCAGGATATTTACGAGAAATACGGGTATTTTGCCGAGGACGAGCCCAACATCATTCTTGAGGGCATCGCAGGTTCGGAGCGCATCGGCAGGATGATGAAGTCCTTCAGGGAAAACCTTCCCACGGAGGTTGCGGGCATAAGGGTCGAAAAAGTTATTGATTACATCAACGGCTATGAGGATATCCCGCCCCAGAACGCGATCCGCCTGTTCCTTGAGAACGGCACCTGGTTTGCTGTCCGTCCAAGCGGCACGGAGCCGAAGATCAAGTTCTACTTCTATTCAAAGCAGGGCTCGAGAGAGGCCGCTCTTGCAGTGAATAAGCAGGTTAAGGAAGCGGTGCTGGAGATCATCAACAGGGTTGAGTGATAATTGTTAACAGTGCTTGTCGTCAAGTTCATAAATAATTAACAAAAAAAACATTGACAATCACTCCTGCAGGGTGTATAAACCAGAATGTACAATTTGAGTTTCCATTATGGCACCTGCGAAAAAGAACACGCAGATTTGAAGAAGAGAGGAAAAATATGAACAACAACACTTTACCACAGGCACACACAAGAACAAAAGTACGTCTCGACAGACCCGAAGATGCAGAAAAGTTTGTAAAGCTTCTGAACTCCGACGGTTCTACCGACAAATTCATTCTTGAAAACTTCGACGGCAGCTTTAAGGTAGACGCCCGTTCCGTACTCGGCGTTATCTATGCATCCGTTGAGTGGGCAGGAGAGACCTACCTTGTAAATACATCAAGAGACGGCGTTTACCCCGCAGGTATCCGCGAGTTCTACATCTGATCAATATCCGGAATAAGCAAGACCCGGGAGGCTGTAACGGCTTCCCGGGTCTTTTTCATTTCAGATCGTTTTTTTTATTCCTTTGACAAGTCCTGTGGCTTCTTAGCTTTAAGGCTTGCGGGTGTTAAAACTGCGAGCAGCAGAACGGCTGCAAGGATCCACGGTAAAGTCCTGACAAAAGGATTATCCGAAGTCTGGGGCACAACCGGGTCTTTGGTGTCGGAGTAGACAAGCATATATGTTGAGAACTTGTCGGAAAGTACGGTGATGACAGGCTCCGTGCTCTCGCCGACTACTTCTACAACGCCGTTATGGACGCGCAGTACCCTGTAGGTCCTTGTGAAGCCCGTGGGAACGTTCTGCAGTTCCTCAGGTACTTCCAGTGTGATCTCAAGTTCGCTGCCGGTTTCGCTAAGTTTGCTTTCTGCGTTTCCGCCTACTTTCTTCCAAAGGGACAGATCGAGGAAGATGGCGCCGGTCTCGCCGGTCTCTCCAAGGTATTCATCGAGTTTCTCCTTGTCTTCCTCAGGAACCTCGGCTGCCTCAAGAGTATCTACAGAGAGGTAGATCAGGACATCTGCGCCGTTTTCGTAAGCTTCACGTTCTTCTTCGGTCAAAAGCTCCAAAACCTGTTCAAGGCTGATGACGGTCTCAACTTCGGGAGCATCGTCGGAAACATCAACGTCTGTGTCAAGGTCTCCTGCATCTGCCGGATCCGGTGAAGGTGAGGGGCTGGGTGAAGGCGATGGCGTGGGTGTTACGGTTGCCGTGGGTGACGGTGAGGGCGAAGGTGTGATCGCCGCCGTTGCCGAGGCCCAGGAGCCGCCTTCGTAGTCTGCAACGGATATAGTGTAGGTGCCAAAGTCCAGGGTCAGATCGCCAATGGAAGCCGAGAAGCTGCCGCTGTCAGATACCGCGAAGCTCTGCATTGCAAGGATGTTTCCGTCAGCGTCCGTAAGCCTTACCATGACGGCAAGGGCTTCGGTAGTGCCGGAAACTGTTGCGGAGCCGGATGTAGCGGAAGCGGTGCTTATAGTCACAGGCTCGTTTGCGGCATCAGTACGGATCAAAGGTATTGTGACCAGGCATAACACAAGGATCAAAGCTAATATTTTTTTGTTCATGTTGTGGCCTCCTTAATCATACAGATCGGCGTTGCCGTCCCAATATTTGCCCTTTCCGGAGCCTGCCAGAGCGCCGCCAAAGGAATCGGCGTTGTTGTAACCGGCCTTTACGACCTGAACGCTGAAACCTCCGGTATGGCCGTTCTTGGTAAACGTAGTGCTGCTTCCTTCTGTCTTCATAAATCCGATGATAAAGGAGGTGGTATCAACAGCGGCTACATCGTTGTCGTCAAGATAGCTGCTGCCGGATTTGTATCCGCTGAAGCCGTGGGCCGAGTCAACGCTGTCGAGCACTTCCGTGGTTCCGTCGTCATAGGTGACGATCAGCTTAAGGTTGTTTATGCCTGTTTCCGCGGAGGAGTGATAGTAGGAGGCTATTACAACGAAATTCTCGGTTTCGGGATCAAATGTGTAGTTAAACTCGTTTCCTTCTCCTTCGCCGTAGATATCCAGCCAGTAGCGGCCGTGGCCCGATACATCCAGAGGTGTGTACTGGATGATGATGCCTTCGCGTTCAACGGTAAATGCGCCCTTCGCACCGTCTGCGTACTCAAGCTCGAAATTGACGGTGTCATAGAAGTTCGAATTGAAGGTGATCACGATATCCAGAGGATTGGAATTGTCGATGGTCACTGCAGCTGCAGGGATGGAATCCGTAAGCCTGACTTCCTTCAAAGCCTTTGCAACACCTGAGTTTGCGTTCAGGGGCATGATATGAAGGACATTATCATGGATGAAAAGCTTAACCGGGCAATCGCCGCCTGCTTCCCAGATCTTATCCGCAGCATTGCCTGTGAAATCATTGGATACGAAGTCGTATCTCTTTGCTTCGCCTTCACTTGCGGTGGCAAAGAATTTGCCGCCTGTCTTAAAGATCTTTACGAAGAGATCGGGTTCGAGGATCCGCCATTCGTTTTCTTCAAAGTGTTTCATTTTGAAATACGATATGGTCTGGAAGGTGAAAAGGTTTCTGTCTGCGTTCCTGAGATATATTGATACGGCGTTTCCGCCTACTGCAACGGTTCCTATCGTGTCGGTCACGATAACGGTGGAGAAATAATCCTCGTCAACTTCTTCAAAGTTTGCATCCACGTCGCCGACAATGACTTTTTTATCGTCAAAACCCATTCGAGAGTAGAAAGTGCTGCCGTCTCCGGCTTCTTCGTCGTAGTCGGTGCAGATAAGGAGCTCTGACGGGAGGTCAAGCCTGTACACATACACTGTGTCGGAAATGAGTTCGCCTTCCTCGGTATAGCCCCAGTTGACCGTGGCAAGGAAGCGCTGCCTGGTCCCTGTAGTACCGTCATCGTTTATTACATCTATGGATCCGCCGTCCTCGAAGGTGATCCTGTCGCTGAGCGCCTGTGCCGCATCCGCGAAACGCTCCCACTGTTCTTCGGGAGGAACATCTCCCCAGTTATCGATAATCGCTACGGGGAGTCCGAACATACCGTATACGCCGTAAAATTTGTAGCAAAGCTCCATCGCCAGCGCATATTTGAGGTCATCTTCCTCAGGGCTGCCGTCTCCGTTAAAATCGAGGATATCATAGGCGTAGATATATCTCTTTTGGGCAGCAAGCACATCCGGACTTCCGATAGCATCCTCGGGGATCGTAACAGGCCCGTTGCCGTGATATATTGTCCATATCCAGGCGCTGCCGGCGGAGAAGTCAAAACTTGTGAAGTAATACGTGCCTTCAATACTATTGTTAGCTAACGGGGTTTCACCCGACTCTCCTTCGACATCGTACAGCGTTATATCGCTGAGAGGGAGGTTGTTATGGAGTATCTCAAGGCGCGGAGCCTCATCCACAGCCTCGATCCGGGAGCCGCCGCCCACAGTGATCGAACCGCTGACGCGAAGCTTTCCTTCGCTGACTACATCTTCTTGGTCGTTTACGTCGTCCTGTAAGAATAAGATAACATTTTCCTCAAGCGTAAGGTCCTTAACTTCCATTTCCCATGTAACGGTATAAACGGTCTTCCCGTAATGGGGATCTTCGCTGTTTGTTTCTGTGTGTTCGGCGTCAAACCTCATAGTAACGGATTCGTCGTTCCAATAGGTGATGTTTTCCGGGTTTTCATCCAGCGTCACATAGTCGTTGAAGTAAGTTGCGATAGCCGTGGCGGTATCTTCACCGTTGTAAACACCGGCATTACAGCCTCCGCGGTTAAAATGGCTCCAGCCGACATCGAGGAAAGAATCCCCGCCTGTCTGGATGAGGCAGAACCTGTCGACATATCCCTCTTGTGTTTCTACCGTTATCTCACAGTTGTTGTTCCAGATCCGGATGGTTGCGTAGTTCACGCTGACCGGGTCAAACGTGCCGGAATTAAGTCTCATTACCGGTCCCTCAGCCTGTGTTACATAAACAGCATAAGGCGTGAAGCCTTCCCCGAAACCATCATCGGTGTCAAACTTGTACACAGTATCCTCAGTTGGGTTCCCATCATCATCCAGGTTGCTGGCATAGATAAGACGGGCCGATGCCGGTCCGGGCTCGTCAGCCTTTGAGAATAAAAGGTTCCTCATACCAAAAAATGAGATGCAGATCGCAGCAAGAATCGCGATCGTGACGAACCTTTTTTTGTTCATGATCTTCATAAACTCCCTCCTTGCTTGGGCGGGCAAGATTGCCCGATTTTTTTGGGCACAGAAAGGTAAACTGTACTCTATCTTACTATAGCATTCCCGCTTCCTAAGACCCAGTCAGTATTTGTACAGTTTCGCCGGCAGGCGCGTTTGATTTCGGATAGGTTTTGCTTTTTAGTACTTAACTGTTGAGATTTGGATAGGTTTGTTGTACAATTAAGGAATAAAAAGGCGGTTTATCCATCAGGAGGAACGTAGGTGGCTTTTATTTCTAAAAACAGAAATTTTATATTGTGCTGCGTGATAATGGCTGCGGTATATCTTTTGGATTCGCTGCTTTTCTTCTCACAGTTTTATCTGATGTACGATTTTTTCGATGAAAAAACCATCAGCGCTGTTTCAACAGGCTGGGCTTACCTTGCCCAGGGCTTAGGGTTGGCGCTGTTCATACTCCTTTACAGGACAAAGAGCCGTCTTTCCGCCCGCAGGATGTTCCAGGCAGCTTTATTCCTGATCGAAATCCCTGTCATCATGGTTTCGATACTGGTGCCAAACAAGGCACTTCTCATTGTCATGATCATCATCCTTAATATCATAGTCGGGCTCCACACGGGCTTCACTTTTACCCTTGCGGCAGCGCAGGCGCCTACTTCGCGCCTTGGGCTGTGCTACGGCCTGGCTTACGCCGTCGGTGCTTTCGGGACCTGGCTCATCTCCGTGATAAACGGAGGCGTCATGACCTCCCGCCATATCCTTTATGCAGATATCCTGCTCATCGCACTTATCATCTTTGCCATAATGATGTACAGGGATGCTTTCACGGGTGAACAGAAAAACGGGGCAAAGGCGGAAGCTGATGCATCCGGCGCTCCCGGAGTTTCCGGCAGTCCCGCCGGCAGGAGGATCATCATCCTTTTATGCCTTGTGATAGCGATAATGGCGCCTATCTCAAGCATAGGCACGAACAATAACCTTTACGTTGAATACTGCCGCGAGCTGGATCTTCTTGCCCAGCGCTCCTTTTATGCGGTGGGGCTGATAGCCGCCGGCCTTGTTTTTGACAGGAACAGGACGGTCAGCGGGATATGCTCCGTGGTGAGCCTTATCTACCCTATCGTGCTGATCATGATCTATCGCGAGAGCGGCCTTGTAAAGCTCGTTGTGGGCCTTTCTTACGTGATCCTCGGGTTCTTTGCCGTATACCGCGCGTCGTCCTTTATGACGTTTGCCGCGGAGAGCAAAAAGCTCTATCTTGCGCCTCTTGGGCTTGCCATAGCCCGTGCTTTTGAGGCAGCCGCCGTGCTTTTGCTCATCGAGATGAATATCGACGAGATGACTTCCGTCATCCTTATGAGCGTGCTTTTCATTCCGCTCATAATACTGTTTTTCGTGATGCTGAAGGCAGAATATACCGGGCCTGCCCTTCCCTTGGAGCCGCAGCCCGTTCTGAGTGTAGATGGCCGTCATGCCGAGTTTGCAAGGCAATACGGGCTTACTCGCCGTGAAGAGGAGATAACCGGTTTCCTGTCGGAGGGGCGTTCAAACGGCGAGATCGCGGAGCGCCTTAAGCTTTCGGAAAGCACAGTCCGCTTCCATGTGTCGAATATCCTGAAAAAGACGGGAATGAAGGACAGAAACGAAGTAGGGAGAGTTTACCGGTCGTTTTTATGACCGCGGAACATGCGTGTGTTTTAGCATCCGGAAAGGCTGATAGTTATGCTGGCTTGGTTACTGAAAAGAAATAAATACGGGAAACGGCGCATAGTGAAGGAAACTGTTGATGAGTATCTCCTGAAAAACTATGGCGTTAAGGATGCGGTCTGCACAAAGGAAAAGGTGCTTGGCGGTTTTGCCCCGCTTTTGCAGAACGATTACGGAGTGGATAACTGCTGCAGCATAGCAAGCATAACATCCGCTATTTACCACACGGGAGCGCTGTCCGGCAGCGGAAAAAAAGGCCGGCCGGACAGCGTTGCTAAAAATGAAAATGCCGAAGGCCCGCGGGCAAACACCGTGGCAGCGCCTCTTGCAAAGGATGTTTTCGACAAGGTTTATAAAAACGCAAAGCTGTTCTTCTTTGGGAAGCGCGGCACAAATCCTTTTCTTATAAAGCCCATATTCGACAGGACGCTCAGGCAGTCCGGGCAGCGGGGACGTACCGGAGTTGCCTTTGTAAAGGGCGTCGGAGTGCGCTTTGCACCCATAACAAAGCTTATCGACAGGGGTGTGCCCCTGGTTTTTTCCCTTTTGCGCGACGGGAACGGCTTTTACGGCGACCATACCATGCTTATCATAGGCTACGCAGTTTACGAAACGGGCGGGGAAAAACACCGCTTCCTGCTCCTGCATGACAACTGGGCAAAAACAGTATCGTATCTGGATTACGACAGGCTGCCGCCCATTTGCTCGGTGAACTGGCGAGATGTCCGGTAACCGGGGTTCGACACGCGAAATAACTGCCGGAACAAATCTGAAAAAAATGCTTGACAAATCCGGTCTATCGGTATAGACTCAAAGTGTGGTCTATAACGATAGACCGACTTTTGTATAGAGACATCTGAGAGGCTTGGCTTATGGCAACGATCTTTTTGAAAATCCTGAATATGACTATCACGGCAAGCTGGCTTATCCTTGCTGTTATCCTTGTGCGTCTGCTGCTTAAGAAGGCTCCGAAGTGGGTCATCTGTCTGCTTTGGGCGCTTGTTGCCGTAAGGCTTGTATGTCCTGTTTCTTTTGAGAGTGCCTTAAGTCTTGTTCCCAGCGCGGAAACTGTGCCGGCAGATATCCGGACGTCCAAAGAGCCTGAGATCAGAACAGGGATCGATGCATTAAATTTTACCGTAAATCCGGTGATCCGGGAGCATCTGTCGCCGCTGGATACGGAATCGCTTGCGCCTGCACAGAGCGGGAACGGGCAGGAATTATCTTTGGTCGATCCGCAACAGAGTACAGAAAAACAGACCGGCACAATCTCACCCGCCGGTCAGAAAACAAATACGGCCCAAACTCCCATACAGTACATCGTATCCGTGCTCACGGCCGTTTGGCTTGCAGGCGTTGCTGCGATGACTGTCTATGCAGCGGTAAGTTACCTTAGGCTAAAACACCGTGTAAAGGCCTCGTACCGTTCGGAAAACGGCGCTTTCGTCTGCGATGATATCGATCTGCCGTTTATACTCGGGATCTTAAGGCCAAGGATCTACATACCTTCGATGCTGAACGGACGGAGTCTTGAAAATGTGCTTGCGCATGAGAAAACGCATATAAAACGCGGGGATCACCTTTGGAAACCCCTGGGCTTCCTGCTGCTTTCGG
>JAGDCQ010000050.1 GCA_017958465.1 Lachnospiraceae bacterium | reverse complement strand
CAATACTTTTCTTAAATCACCTGCCCGTCTTTTGGCAGTACGGAGACCTTTATGAAAGTCGCGAAAGAAACCGGATCTGGTACTTTTATAGGGAATGACAGAGGCGATAGTCTTGAGTACCTGGGGATAAAGTATGCTCTTACCCCACGCTTCTGCTACGCAAGCCCCGTCACATATGACAAAACCACGGAGTACGACGCAACTGCCTTTGGAGGCGTGTGCCCGCAGACACGGACCTACTACGAGCACCTCGAAGTCCCCGAGAGGCTTTTCTATCACCGGGAGTTCCGCGAAGGGATAACCTACGATTACGACGAGGACTGCCTGAACCTGAACATCTATGCGCCACGCGCGGGGGAGGGCCACCCGGTCATCATCTTTATCCATGGCGGCGGCTTCAACTCGGGGTCCGTTAAGGATTCGTCCTTCGACGGCGCAGAATATGCGCGCCGCGGCGTGATCCTCGTGACGATCAATTACAGGGTCGGGGTGCTGGGCTACCTTACCCACGAAGAAATCTTCAAAAAGTTCGGAAGAGACGGGAACTTCGGGCTTGACGACCAGCTTGTGGCCATCCGGTGGGTAAAAGAGCACATAAGCGGTTTTGGCGGCGATCCGGACAACATCACCCTGATGGGGCAGAGCGCCGGCGCCATTTCGATCCAGTATCTTTGCCTTTCTAAGGATAACAGCGGCCTCTTTAAGCGGGCGATAATGATGTCCGGCGGCGGCCTGTTTCCTAAGTTTGCCCTGCCACGTCCCGCCGAAGAAACCAGAAGCTACTGGCTTCAGCTGATGGAACTTGCCGGCTGCAAATCTCTTGAAGAGCTGCAGGCCCTCGACCTGAAACCGCTGTTCACCGCCATCGAGGAGATAAAGAAACTGCGGAAAGACAGCACTTTTAATACTATGCCGGTCGTTGACGGCTTCCTGATAAAGGCGCCCGTGGACAGGCTCATATCGGAGCCCCTGCCGATCGACTATATGTTAGGCTACACAAACAACGATATGTACGCGCCCATCATGGCGCACATCGGCAACAAGTTTGCAAACGCCAACAACGGGTACGTTTACTACTTTGATGTGGATGCTCCCGGCGACTCCAACAAAGCCTTCCACTCCAGTGAACTGAGGTACGCCTTCGGCACTCTCCACAAGTCTCACAGGCCCTACGACGAAAAGGACCGGGAGATCTCGCGGTTCCTTATAGACCGGATCTGCGCATTTGCAGGAACGGGCGACCCCAACAGCGGCCAAAGCCCCGTCTGGAAGCGTAGCCGCGGGAAAGCGCTCTGTTTCTCCAAAAAGGGGATACGGATGAAGCGCCCCGGGTGGCTGAAAATGGTATTTAACATGTTAACAAAAGGCGAACCAAAAGCCTAAAGGGAGGTATATATGAGATTCCGACACGGGTTTACACTTAAAGAAAAGGGCGAAGCCTTCAGGGTTTACACCACTACTCTCGACAACGGCACAGCTGTTGATGCGCGCCTCGACTTTTTTGAAAATATGCTCAGGGTTGCGCTGGTCCGGAGCGACGTCCCGCTCCTTCCGACCTTCACTGTGTGTCCGGATGGAAACTGCCCGCAAGAAGGGCGTAACAAGCTCGACACCGCAGGTTTCAGGACTGTGGCAGTAAAAGAGCTTGCGGACAGCGGCGACGCCGACGTCTGCTTTGAACACTGCGGGGTAAAGATAGGCCTGGAACTCATGAATTTCAGGCTCAGCTTCAACAACGACAAAGGTCTGCTGTTCAGGGACAGGGATTATATCTCCTACAACCTCGAGCACGAGCTTGGCAGCGGCAGCACGCACTATATCACTTACGAAAACGGCGAAAAGGTCTTCGGGCTCGGGGACAAGTCAGGAAACGTCAATAAATCCGGAATGAGCTTCAAGCTCGACACCGGCGACGCCATGGGGTTTGATGCCCGCTCTTCCGACCCGCTGTACAAATACCTGCCCTTCTACATCTGCGAAAACAAAAACGGCGCCTACGGCCTGTATTACGACACCTATTCCGGCGGCGAGGCAGACCTTGGCCGGGCCCTCAACAACTATTACGGCTACTTCAAGGGCGTGCGTTTTTCCGAAGAAAACCTGGTCTACTACGTGATCTTTGGCAGTGTGCCCCAGATAGTCAACAGGTTTTCAAGGCTTATGGGCCCTATCCTCTTTCCTCCGAAATGGACGCTCCGTTACTGCGGCAGCACCATGGCTTACACGTACGCTCCCGACGCAGACGCCAAGCTCCGCGGGTTCATAGAGCTTTGCGAGAAATATGGCTTTAAGCCCGGCGGTTTCTATATGTCCAGTGGGTATACCCAGATAGGCGAAAAGAGGTATGTTTTCCACTGGAACACCGATAAGATCCCGTCGCCTGAAGGGCTTGCCGCCTACTTTAAGGAGCACGGCGTTGAGTTTTTGCCAAACATTAAGCCTGCTTTCCTTACCGACCATCCCCTGTACGACGAAATAAGCAAACACGGGTGGTTCCTGCATTACAAGGATGGCACCCCGGCTCTGTTCCCCTTCTGGGGAGGTTTCGGCAGCTACCTGGATTTCACCGATCCCGGGGCCTTTGAATTCTGGCGCGACTGCGTGAAGAGAGAGCTTGTGGACAAGGGATACCGGTATTCCTGGAACGACAACAACGAATATGACGTCCGTTCCGAGGAGGTTTATGCCCACGGGTTCGGCAGTGAGGTCAAGGCCTGCGATATAAGGCCGCTGTTCCCGTACCTTATGACCCTGGCAAGTGTCGGCGCGCAGGACCAAACGGAGCGCACAGTGGCCGTTTCCCGCAGCGGTATCGGCGGGCTCCAGCGCATCGCCACCACCTGGACGGGTGATAACAGGACAAGTTTTGAGGATTTCAGATATAATCACAAAATGGCTATGACCATGTCGCTGTCCGGGTTTTACAACTTTGGCCAGGATATAGGCGGCTTTGCGGGGCCGGCTCCCTCAAAGGAGCTGTTTATGCGCTGGATCCAGTACGGGCTTTTTACGCCGCGTTTCACGCTCCATTCCTGGAATCCGGACCAGAGCTCCAATATGCCGTGGCTGTATAAGGACCTGATCCCGAATGTAAAGGCACTTTTTGACCTCAGAAACAGCTTCATCCCTTATCTTTACAACGAGATGTACAGGAGCGTGACCACCCACGATCCCATTATCTACCCGCTTTTCCTGAAGCACGAAGGCGCAGATCCCGAGAGCGACGCTTTCTATTTCGGGGATTCGGTCCTTGCCTGCCCTGTGTTTGACGAGGGCAGCACCGAAGTGACCGTAGACCTTCCAAAGGTTGATACCGGCTGGTACCTTGGGCAGGAGCTTATGAACGGAACAGTCACCCTGCCTGCGCCCTGGGACGGGCTTCCCGTCTGGTTTGCAAAGGCCGGGACCCTGATCCCCTTCGAAGAGGAGGACCGGGTGAACTTCAGGATATATGCTAAAAAAGAGGGCAGCTTCACCTATGAATACCTTGATGACGACGGCATATCCCTCCTTCCAAAGGAGCCGCCCATCATCCGTTTCCGTGTGGAATGCCTTGAAAACAAGGTTGTTGTAAGGATCACAGGCGCAAAAGAAAAGCCAAAAGCATCCCTTACGGATGCCTTTGGCAGAGATCTTGAGATCATAACAGAATAACGTCAGGCGCTTTGGAAGCGCTTTTATGCGATATCGATGGTCTTATTCTCGTACGCTTCTTTGAGCTTCAGTTCTTTTTCAACCTGCAGTTTCTCGACTCTCGCCTTTGAAAGCGGGTAGATCACAAAGAGGATCACCGCCATTAGGCCAAAGAGTATCGCAGGGATGATGGTGGCGAGATCGTACATCTTTTTCAGGTTTTCAAGTGTCTGGACCGCGCCTTTCTCGTATTTGTAGTTCATGCCGAGGAGGGCGCCGTTTACGCACACTGCTGCGATGACCTGCCCGAGCTTCCTGAAGAAGTTGAAGAAGGAATAGGCGGTGCCGTCGTCTCTCGAGCCCGTTTTCACCTCTATGTCATCGATAGCGTCCGTCGCCATTGACCAAAGCTGGAGCACCAGTGTGGTCAGGCCAAAGCCGCTCACAAAGCACAACGCGAGGAAAATGTACATCAGCTTCGAAGGCTCCAGCCCTCTGAGCAGGAACAGGACGAAGTTTGCAACTGCCGCCACCGTGACACCCACCGCGCAAACCTCTTTTTTGCCGATCTTGCGGGCAAGGCGCGGCATAAAGAACATCAGCACGATCATGGGTGAATAGGTGCAGGCCTGGCTTGCGAGATTCATCCAGTTGGCGTTGAAATAATCATTGAAAAGGTAGAGGTAGAAGCTCTGTGTGAACATCTGCCCGGCCAGGAGCAGCATTGCTGCAAGGCTGATGGCTATGAACGCCCGGTTGGCAAAGAGGGCCTTTACCGCCCGCGCCGCAGCGCCTTTTTCGTGTTTTTTGGGCTTTGCTATGACCCTTTCCTTGTTCAGGGCGTAGGTGAGCATGAGCATAAGGCTTGAGCACAGGGCCATGATGATGACCCCGATGATCACGGGCTTGTACTGCATATCCGTGATGATCTGGCCGTTTTCGCCGTAAACATAAGCCCCGCTTGCGTCAGTCCTCTTGGCGTAGATAAAGGAAACCAGCACAAACACAGGCACACTGCCAAGCGCAGAGCCGATCGCGCGGTACACCGAGAGCTTGTTCCGCTCTCCTGCGTCCGTTGTCACAACCGATGCAAGAGAACCGTAGGGGATCTGGAGCACAGTGTAGCACATGCCAAAGAGCACATAGGTGATCGTGGCGTAAATGCAGGTCCCGACGTAGTTTTCCTCGCCGCCGAGCCCCGGCCACTTCACAAACATGAGGACCGCAAGGATCCCCAGAGGCCAGGCCACGTAAAGGAACCAGCGCCTGTAACGGCCCGACTTCCCCGGTTTTACGGTGTCGCAGATCCTGCCCATGATAGGGTCGTTGATCGCGTCCCAGATCCTTGCGCCAATGAACATAAACATGATGAACATCGGGCTGATGTGAAAAACGTCGGTGTAATACTTCTGAAGGATAGAGGTCACGAGGCTGAACACCAGGCAGCCTGCGGCATCCCCAAGAGCGTAACCCAGATAATCCTTCCCCTTTAGACCACTGGTCCTTGCAATATAGCTTTCATTATTTCCCATAATGATACCTCCCTTAGGTCATATTATAGCAAAAGAGCAAACCCGCGGTCAACAGTCCAAACAGCTTTAGACCCTGTTTTTTCGCGGGTTTGCGCCACTTCACGTTTCAGTTTTTTCAGTTTCCTGCAAGCTCCCCAAGCAGGCCCTCGCACCCCCTTACAACATCCCTGTAAGTTTCCTCGAAATCGCCTGTGTACCAGGGATCCGCTATGCTTGCCCCGGAGCCCGCAAAGCTGAGGAGCAGCCTTATCTTCCCTTCCGTATCCTTCCCCGTTATCCTCTCGGTGTTCCTTATGTTGGCCGCGTCCGCGCAAAGTATCAGGTCGAAGTGCTCATAGTCCTCGGGCCTTACCTGCCTTGCCCGCTTCTTTGAAAAGTCGGTGTAAGGAGTGTTTCCGATCCCATGCCTCCTAAGGGTCTCCCGTGCCGGCGGATACACCGGGTTCCCCTTCCCGTTCCAGATCTCCTCCGTGCTCGTAGCGGCAGACTCGATCTCAAAGCTGTCGCAGAGGCCCCTTTTCTCCACCATATCCTTTAATACAAACTCCGCCATCGGCGAACGGCAGATATTGCCGTGGCAGATGAATAATACTTTTATCATAATGTTTTTCTGCTCCTGACTAGCTTATTTTTTTAGAGTTTTCAGACCTGTTTTTAAGGTGCAAACGAGGTGCAAGAAAGTGTTTGAGAGGCTCTCAAAGCTTGTAAATACGCGGTTTTCGTCATCATGTCGGTGGAATGCCCCAATATCCGAAGCGTTTTCCGCCCTTTCGTATAATTCTACCTTCCGCTTTTAAGTCGTCCATCTTTCTTTGCAGTGTACGGTATGGTACGTCAAGCATTGAAACCAATTCCTTCTGT
>JAGDCQ010000002.1 GCA_017958465.1 Lachnospiraceae bacterium | reverse complement strand
TGCCAATGTTGCATTATAAGCCTCTTCGTTCATATATGCAACCATTAAAACTTCGTTGTTGTAATAATCCTGCACAACAACGGGCACAAGCCCCTGGGGATCCTTTTTAAGATCCGCGAATTTGATATCCGACTCGAAGACCTCAACATCCACACCGTCGTTTTTAAGCTGCTGCTTAACCTTTGAGGTATCCTTGCCCTCGTAATAGTTGGTTGCTACGGCAAAAACATTCTCAAGGCGCATCAATGTGTCGATGTCGTTCCTGACAAGGCTGTCACGCACCATAACGCTGAAGGGCAGCGCTGCTATACTGCTCTGCGATGGTGTGCTCACGTCAAGGTGTTTTACGACGAAGCCTGCGATCTTAAGCTCTTCGCAATGTTTGATAAAGTCCTGGTCGGAAAGCAGGCCGTCTCCCGTCTCCGGGCTTGCGTTCACTTCGATGAACACCCTGCCCTTTCCGAACCTGTCGGTAACAGCTTTCCAAACCTCGGTATCCCTGCAGTTTGCATAAGGGATCACAAGGTTTTCCGCGCCTGTGTAAAAGGCTTTTTTCGCATCCTCAAAGCGGTTTACGCGAAAGCCGATATAAACAGGCTTATCCACGGTTTCCTTTACGCGGCGGACCACATGCAGAAAGCCGTCCCTTTCGAGGTCATTTGCCGAGTAATTGTAGATGAACAGCGCATCAACGCCGTTTCTCTCGTACTTCTCGGCTTTTGAGATAACCGATTCATAAAGCTCATTCTCTGCATTAATGTATGCAACGATCTCTTTTTTCATCTTGTTTTCTCCAGAGCCTCCTTCAGGTCTATTTTATTTTCGTAAATAGCTTTTCCTATTATGGCGCCGGGGACGCCCGCCTCCTTAAGAGCAAGGAGATCGTCTATGGAGCTCATACCGCCGGAAGCGATGATATCCATCCCGGTGGACCTTCCGAGCTTTGCGGTGGCCTCAACATTCGGGCCTGTGAGCATTCCGTCACGGTTGATATCCGTATATACTATGGTGTTGACGCCGCAGTCGCGCATCCTTAATGCAAGGTCTACAGCCTGGAGCGCGCTTACCTTTTCCCAGCCGTTAACGGCTACACGCCCTTCTTTTGCATCTATCCCCACAACTATGCGCTTCGTACCGAACTCCTTTACTGCGGAATAGACGAAATCCGGGTTTTCTACAGCCTTTGTCCCTATGATCACGCGGGAAACGCCCATCCCAAGCTTTCTTTCGATATCCGCAAGAGTCCTTATCCCGCCGCCCGTCTGTACCGGAAGCCCCGAGGCCTTTACTATCTCCCGGACAAAGACTTCGTTAACGCCGTGCCCAAGGAGCGCCGCATCAAGGTCCACCACGTGGATGTACTCCGCTCCTGCCTCTGCAAAAGAAATGGCAATGGCAGCCGGGTCCTCGGAATAAACCTTTTCTTTGTTGAAATCCCCCTTGGAGAGACGCACGCATTTGCCGCCCTTAAGGTCGATAGCTGGATAAAGTATCATAAAACCCTCCGGTGCCGGAAAACCGGCAATTAGTATGCGGAAAACTCAGATGACGCCCTTTGTGGACAGCTGTCCGCTGATGCGGCTGTCGTACAGGGTTGCCTCATCCAAAGCCTTGGCAAAAGCTTTGAAAGCTGCCTCCGTTATATGATGGCTGTTTTCGCCCGCCATCTGAACAAGATGGATGTTCATCCCTGCGGTGTAGGAAACAGCATAGAAAAACTCTTTTATAAGCTCGGTCTGAAGATAGCCGATGCTCGGAACATCAAACTTTAAGCCGTAATTCAGATAAGGCCTTCCGCACAGGTCAACGGCGCATGTCACAAGAGCGTCGTCCATCGGAAGCGTAAAGGAACCGTAGCGTTTGATCCCGGCTTTGTCGCCCACAGCCTGCTTTATGGCTGTTCCAAGCACGATCCCGCAATCCTCTGCTGTGTGGTGACCGTCTACGTAAAGATCGCCCTTGCACTGGAGCTTAAGGTTGAAAAAGCCGTGTTTTGCAAACCCCTCCAGCATATGGTCGAGAAACCCTATGCCTGTGGATACTTCGGCCTTGCCTTCACCGTCAATGTCTAAAGCCAGCGTGATATCGGTCTCTTTTGTTTTCCTGTTGACTGTAGCCTGTCTGTTCTGTGCCATTTTTCTCTCCAAACGTCAGTGGGCAGTCCGATTCTTGGCCTAAAACAGCCGCACAAACCCACAGAATAAATATATCACAGGATTTTTAAGGTGTAAACCTTTATTTTCCCTCTCCAAACCTTACGGAGATAGAGTTTGCGTGGGCCGTGAGCCCCTCGAATCCCGCAAAGTCCACTATATCCCTGTAAACGTTCTCAAGCCCCGTTCTTGTGTACGCTATTATGCTGCTCTTCTTAACGAAGTCGTCCACGTTAAGCGGTGAGAAGAACCTTGCTGTGCCGCTTGTCGGAAGCACGTGGTTGGGGCCTGCAAAGTAGTCCCCGAGAGGCTCTGATGACCAGGGCCCAAGGAATATGGCTCCCGCGTTCTTTATCTTTGGCATCACCGAAAAGGGATCTGCGGTAACTATCTCAAGGTGTTCGGATGCGATGCGGTTTACCATATCCACTGCTTCGTCCATATCTTTTGCCACAAAAACCGCGCCAAAGCTGTCAAGGGACTTCTTTATGATCTCGCTCCTCTCAAGGGCAAGCGCCAGTCGCTCAGCCTCATCGGAAGCCTTCTTTGCAAGGTCAGGAGACGTAGTAACAAGGATGGCAGAGGCCATTTCGTCATGTTCAGCCTGGGAAAGAAGGTCTGCGGCCACAAACCTGTAGTCGGCTGTTTCGTCCGCAAGCACAAGGATCTCGCTTGGGCCCGCAACAGAGTCGATCCCCACACGTCCGTACACAAGCTTCTTTGCAAGCGCAACATAAACATTTCCGGGACCTACGATCTTGTCAACCTTTGCAATGCTCTCTGTGCCATACGCAAGTGCGGCTATAGCCTGGGCTCCGCCTATCTTGAAGATATCCGTTACTCCGGCTTCTTTTGCCGCTACAAGAGTCGACGGGTACACTTTTCCGTCGGGGCCTGCGGGAGTAGTCATCACTATCCTTTTTACGCCCGCAACCTCAGCCGGGATAACGTTCATAAGAACGGATGAAGGGTAAGCTGCTTTTCCGCCGGGTACGTAAACCCCCACGGATTCAAGCGCAGTGATCTTCATGCCAAGGATAGAGCCGTCTTCCTTTGTGTCCATCCAGGAGGTCCTGAGCTGCTTTTCGTGATAAGATCTGATATTTGCGATGGCTTTCCTTATAACCTCAACAAGGCGTTCTGGAACCTTTGAATAAGCCTCTTTTATCTCTTCTTCTGTCACCTTTACGTTTGAGGCGTCAACCGCCCACTTATCAAACCTTGCCGTGTATTCGAAAACGGCCTCGTCACCACGGGCTGCAACATCCGAAAGGATCCCCCCGACAGTCTTTTCGTAATCCGAATTGACAGTCAGGCTGCGCTTTGCAAGCTTTTCTTCAAAATCCTTTACAGTAGTCTTATTTATCTCGTATACCTTCATATCTGTCTCTCTTTCCGGCCGTTATTTTGTCTCGTTCTTAAGGCCGTTGATAATAGTGCGGATGCGCTCCTGCTCCATCTTCATGCTCACGCGGTTTACCACAACACGGGCTGAAAGATCGCAGATCTCTTCAAGCACGCAAAGCCCGTTCTGCTTAAGGGTCGAACCTGTCTCAACTATATCGACGATGACCTCCGCAAGTCCTACGATCGGTGCCAGCTCCACAGAGCCGTTCAGCTTTATGATCTCCACCGTCTGGTGCTTTTTGTTGTGGAAATAATCCTTTGCGATGGCCGGGTACTTTGAGGCCACACGGATCCGCTCGCCGTGCTGCAGCAGCTCCCTTGCGGATTCAGGGCCCGCAACGCACATTCTGCACTTTCCAAAGCCCAGGTCCAAAACCTCGTAAAGCCTTCTGTTTTCCTCATCTATTGTGTCCTTGCCTACAACGCCTATGTCGGCTGCGCCGTATTCTACGAAAGTAGGAACATCATTGGCCTTTGCAAGGAAGAACTTGAGCTTCCATTCTTCATTTGTAAACACAAGCTTTCTGGACTCGGGATCCTTCATCTCCTCGCAAAGGATCCCCATTTTCTCAAACAGGTCCATAGTCTTCTTTGCCAGACGCCCCTTTGCCAGGGCGATCGTTATATATCTTCTGTTGTCTTCCATCAGTTTTCTTCCTTTTCTTTTTTGCGGGTTTTTCCTGCTTCAGATGTTTTTCTTTACAAGCTTGCACTTTATGCCGCTCTTTCGAAGCTCTGTGGCCTTTTTAACGGCTTCCTCGTAGGAGTCACCATACTCCACAACCTCAGTTTCATCCTTAAGCTCCGGTAAAAGCTTTTGTCTTGAAAGAGCAGCCATCAGCTCGTCAAGGAGGAAAGCCAGGCCTATGGCGGGGGCGTCCTTCCCGAACTGGGAAACAAGGGAGTCGTAACGTCCTCCGGTGAGCACAGGGTTACCCGTGCCGTAAGTGAAGGCGCTGAAGGTTATCCCTGTGTAATACTCATACTTGCTTAAAGCTCCAAGGTCGAAGGTGATATACTCTTCGCAGCCGTAGACCTTAAGGAGCTCAAACAGCTCTTCAAGGCGGTCCAGGGCTTTTTGCGCCTTAGCGTTGGAAGTGATCTTTTTCACGTCCGGGAGGCTCTGCATATTGCCAAACAGCTCAGGGAGCTTGTAAAGCGCCTGCTTAGTCTCGTTGCTGATGCTCTTATTCTCAAGGATATCCTCCATACCGAAAGTGTTTTTGTCGATAACGGAGGCCCTCAGGCTTTCGATCTCATCGGCCGTAAGCCCTGCCTCTTCGGCAAGCGCCTTAAAGAATCCGGCATCACCTATCTCCACCCTGAAATCCTTAAGACCTGTGTTTTTAAGGCATTCGCAGGTAAGAGCGATCATCTCAGCGTCTCCTTCTACAGAAGGGTCGTTGATGAGCTCTGCGCCGATCTGGGTGGTTTCCTTAAGGTCGCCCCTCAGCTCAAGCCCGTTCTTAAAGGTGTTACCGTTGTAGAAAAGGCGGACAGGCTGCGTTTCATCCCTGTAGTACTTTGCGATGCAGCGGGCAACTGCAGGAGTTATATCCGGCCTCAGCACAAGCGTGTTTCCGTCCCTGTCGAAGAACTTGTACATATCGCTTGCGGCGACTGTACCCCTTTCCGCTGAAAACACCTCGAAAAACTCAAAGGTGGGAGTTATTATCTGTTCAAATCCGAAAAGTTCTATTGTGTTTTGCAGGATGTTGGAGATGTACGTTCTCTTCCTGCATTCGTCGTTGTAAATGTCCCTTACGCCCTCGGGAGTATGTAACAATTGCATATTCTTCCTCCGTGTTTACTTTACTGTGGTAAAGTGATAACTTGATATCGTATTATCAAGATTATATCACAATAATCCAATATGTCAACAAAAAAATTCTGCCCGGATAAACGAAAAAGCCGCTCCCTTTCGGGAACGGCCTCTTCTTTATGTTGGCTACTTAATCTAATTGGCTATTTAATTATCTGCGCTTGAAGATCAGTGCTCCGATGGAGACGATCGCTGCGCCAAGAGCGATAAGAAGTACATCAAGGTTATCTCCTGTCTGTGCGAGAGGAGTATCGTTGTCGTTTACTTCAACAACTTCTTCTGCCTCTTCTGCAGGAGTCGTGTTTGTATTCTCTTCAGGTACTTCTTCTGTAGCTGCGCTCTGAGGGATCTCATTCTCAGCGATCTCCTCGACTTCGTCAGAAGTCTCGGCAGGAGCCTCTTCTTCAGCGGGCTCGTGGGTCTCTTCAACGGCTGCGGGAACGTCCTGGTTCTCCACTACTTCGTCGTTGTTTTCCTCTACTACTACAGGCTCTTCAACTTCTGTAACAGGAACTGTCTGAGGGATTTCATCCTCAACGATCTCTTCTTCTTCAGGATCATTTGCAGGTTCCTCGTCTGTTACATCATCGTTGGTATCTGTATCGGGAGCTGTCTGAGGGATTTCATCCTCAACGATCTCTTCATTTTCTTCATTGGGATCGTTTGCAGGCTCCTCATCTACAGGCTTCTCATTTGCAGGCTCTTCATCAACAGGATCTTCCTC
>JAGDCQ010000049.1 GCA_017958465.1 Lachnospiraceae bacterium | reverse complement strand
TTTACTGTCTTTTAGGGAACCTTAAGTTTTTGCACTTTTGGTTCGTTCAACTTGCAGATCTCTCTGCGCCCGGATTTCTCCGAGCTGAAATTTTGGAATTTTCAAGGTTGTTTCATTATTTGATTATCAAGGTTCTTCCTGTTTAGAAAAACAAGAGCTGTCCGCTTTTTCATTGCTCCGTTTCGCGGTCAGCTCGATTATAATAACACCTGCCTTTTAGTTTGTCAACAGGATTTTTTAATTTTTTAAAAAATTTTTTCACGGGCGGGGCAAACCCATCATCCAAGGGCCACATCCAGCGCCATCATAAGGCTGAAACCTATGGCAAAAGCTACTACGCCCATATTCGAGTGCTTGCCGGCCGCCATCTCCGGTACCAGCTCTTCCACTACAACGTACAGCATAGCGCCTGCAGCAAAGGACAGCAGGTAGGGCATCGCAGGGACAACAAGCCCCGCAAGGAGGACGGTAAGGCCGCCGAAAACGGGTTCCACGGCTCCGGACAAAACGCCCAGTGCAAAGGACTTTGGCTTGCTTTTGCCCTCAGAGTAAAGAGGCATAGAAATTATGGCACCCTCGGGGAAGTTCTGGATCGCGATACCAACGGCCAGTGCCAGCGCACCTCCCGCAGTTATCAGGCCCGAGTTGTTCACAAGCCCTGCATATACGACCCCGACAGCCATTCCTTCCGGGATATTGTGAAGAGTCACCGCAAGGACGAGCATAAGTGTCCTTGTAATATTGCTCTTGGGGCCTTCGACCTCATTTTCGCTCACGTGAAGATGCGGGATGATGTGGTCGAGAAGGAGCAGAAACAATATACCCGCCCAGAAGCCGATAAAAGCCGGCATAAAAGCGAATTTACCAAGGTCAGAGGATTGCTCGATGGCAGGAACGATAAGGCTCCAAATGGACGCCGCAACCATTACGCCCGCTGCAAACCCTGTAAGGGCGCGCTGAACACCCTGATCGATCTCCTTCTTTAAGAAGAAAACACCGGTTGCTCCTGCAGCAGTGCCTATAAAAGGAATCAAAAGACCTATTATGACTGTCTTCATGCAAAAAGCCCTCCCTTTGGACATCCTTCGATACCTGTACAGCATACCATAAAACCCCTCTGTTTTCAAGCATCTTGATGCAATCCCGCCCGGGCAGAACGGTTCTCCGGTTAGTTTTCCTGCCACGGAACCGCCCCGTAGCATATTTACAAAATAATGGTTGACAAATTAGCACAGGCTAACTATAATCATATATGTGGTTAGCACCCGCTAACTCATTTCAAGGAGGTTTTTATGAGTGTTGTAATACTTGGCGGCAACTGCTGCATGGAAAGAAGATATCGCGATCTGTGCGAAAACTATAATTGTGATGCAAAGATCATCATCAACCCCGTTGGGGCATTAAGAAACAAGCTTGGAAACCCCGATCTTGTAATATTCTTTACAAGCGCCATATCCCACAAGATGGTCAAAGGGGCGTTAAGCGAACTTAAAGGGCAAAATCCCGTGATCGAGCATGTACGCTCGGGATCCCTCTCTGCTCTCAAAAATGTGCTTGAAAAGCACGCAAGCTGATCTGCTTTTACCCACCGCCAAGGACAGGGAAACCTATCCCACCTTTGCGACTTCCTCCATCATATGATCCTATAAAAAGAATGCCGTTTCTGAGTGTCCCTCAGCTACGGCATTCTCTTTTATTTATGTATAGATACAAACTTACGGCAAAGAGAGCTCACTTTGAATGGCAAGCGCAGTTTGCGCCGCAGCTTCCGCAGCTTCCACCACATGAGCAGCTGCCCTTCTTTTTCCCTTTCACAAGGCTCACAACAGCCAAAGCGACAACAGCCACCAGGACTGCAGCAACGATAACAGTACCTATATTCTCTGCCAAAAAGCTCATCATAAAAAATCCTTTCTTTATAAGCTTCCGGCACCCGGTTTCCCGGACACCCAAAGCCTGACAACATATCAAACCTTAACTTTCTGTGTGAGTACAGTAGCTTCTTTGTACTTCTTGAAGAACAGCATATATACGATGCAACCCAGTGCTGCGACTGCAAAGATGAGACCTACAACATTGATGTTGCCTGTAAAGATACCGCCGAACTGGTTGATCATAAGTGCGATGATGTATGCAAACCCGCACTGGTAAGCGATAGCGAACCAGGTCCACTTTGCGTTGTTCATCTCACGCTTGATGGCACCGATGGCTGCAAAGCAAGGTGCGCAAAGCAGGTTGAACACAAGGAATGAAAGACCTGTAACCTTTGTGAATACCTCAGCAATGGCTGCATGAGTGCTGAGCTCTCCGCCGCCGTAGAGGACGCCCATTGTACCTACGATGTTCTCCTTAGCCACAAGACCTGTGATGGATGCAACGGTAGCCTGCCAGTTGCCCCAGCCAAGAGGCGTAAAGATCCAGGCAATTGCGCTTCCGACCTTAGCAAGGATCGAGGAGGCAACTTCATCTTCGCCTACCATTCCAAAGCCTTCGTCTGTGAAACCGAAGCCCGAAAGGAACCAGATAACGATGGTAGAAAGCAGGATGATCGTCCCCGCCTTCTTGATAAAGGACCAGCCACGCTCCCACATGGAACGGAGAACGTTGCCGATGGTAGGAAGGTGATATGCGGGAAGCTCCATTACGAAAGGAGCGGGGTCTCCTGCAAAGATCTTTGTCTTTTTAAGCATAACACCCGAAATTATTATTGCCGCAAGTCCGATGAAATATGATCCGGTTGCGATCCAGGCGCTGCCGCCGAAGATAGCGCCGGCGATCATTCCGATAAAGGGAACCTTTGCACCGCAGGGGATGAAAGTAGTTGTCATGATCGTCATACGACGGTCACGCTCGTTTTCAATTGTACGGGATGCCATGATACCGGGGATGCCGCAGCCTGTGCCCACAAGCATAGGAATGAAGGATTTTCCGGAAAGGCCGAAACGTCTGAAGATCCTGTCGAGTACGAAAGCGATACGTGCCATATAACCGCATGCCTCAAGGAACGCGAGCATCAGGAAAAGCACGAGCATCTGGGGAACAAAGCCAAGGACAGCGCCAACACCGGCAACGATACCTTTAAGGATCAGGCTCTTGAGCCATTCTGCCGTGTTTAATGAATCAAGGAGATTCTCAACGAGAACCGGGATACCGGGAACC
Source organism: Lachnospiraceae bacterium (assembly GCA_017958465.1). Classification (GTDB taxonomy): domain Bacteria; phylum Bacillota; class Clostridia; order Lachnospirales; family Lachnospiraceae; genus SZUA-448. The sequence goes on along the minus strand of JAGDCQ010000049.1, from coordinate 1,740 downwards.
CATACACCGTAAGCGGCGGGATCCGGCTCCTCAAAGCCGTTTTTCTCGAAATATTCGATAGCTTCCTTAAAGGACATTCCTATAACATTTTCTCCTGCCTTAGCGGGAACTTCCGAGAAGTAAACGATCATAGTGTCGACTGCAAGGGTCTCTTCATCCTCAACTTCAACCGTGGAAGTCGCGGGACCTGTCACTTCCCTCATTTCAGCGAGAGCAGCATCGGCATCAAAAGCCTCATCTTCTGTATCAACAGAAACATAAGCGTTAGCGGCGTTCATAGCGTCCGAATAAGCCTCAGCCGCGTCATTTGCGGCCCTGCTGCCGATCCCGAGGAGATGCCAGCCGTCGCCGAAAAGTCCGTCGTTAGCCCAGTCTGTTGCAGGCGCGCCGACTCCGACCATAGCGATCCAGTATACAAGGAACATAACAACTGCAAAGATGGGAAGTCCAAGCCATCTGTTGGTCACTATCCTGTCGATCTTATCGGAGGTAGTGAGCTTTCCTGCGTTCTTTTTCTTGTAGCAGGACTTGATCACCTCTGCGATATATATATAACGTTCGTTTGTGATGATGCTCTCTGCGTCATCATCGAGCTCTTTTTCCGCTGCCTTGATATCATTTTCTATGTGTTCAAGCGTTTCAGCGGGTATATTCATCTGCTCAAGGACCTTGTTGTCGCGCTCGAAAATCTTGATCGCATACCATCTCTGCTGCTCTTCGGGCAAGCTGTGCACAACTGCTTCCTCGATATGCGCGATCGCATGCTCTACGGGCCCCGAGAAAGTGTGGAGCGGAACAGTCTTTGTGTTCTTTGCAGCGTCAATGGCAGCTTCCGCAGCTTCCATAACACCTTCACCCTTAAGGGCCGAAAGAACCACCACCTTACAGCCGAGCTGCTTTGCAAGGTCGTTGATGTTGATCACATCGCCGTTCTTTTTAACTATATCCATCATGTTCACGGCAACAACTACGGGGATACCCAGTTCCGTGAGCTGTGTGGTAAGATACAGGTTTCTTTCGAGGTTTGTACCGTCGATTATATTAAGGATCGCATCCGGGCGCTCGGAAATGAGGTAATTCCTCGCTACGACCTCTTCAAGCGTGTAGGGAGAAAGTGAATAGATACCGGGAAGGTCCGTAATAGTCACGTCTTCATGTTTTTTAAGCTTTCCTTCTTTTTTCTCCACCGTTACTCCCGGCCAGTTTCCTACAAACTGGTTGGAACCGGTAAGAGCGTTGAACAGAGTTGTTTTACCGCTGTTCGGGTTTCCTGCAAGTGCAATTCGCATGTTCATTTCGAAAAATCCTCTTCTTTCAACATTTTCCCCTGCGTTAGCCTATGCTAATCAGCAGGGATAAAAAAATCACTCTACTTCGATCATCTCTGCATCCGCTTTTCGAAGCGAAAGCTCGTAATTCCTGACGGTGACCTCAACGGGATCGCCAAGGGGCGCAACCTTACGGACATAAACAGCGGTATTTTTCGTAATACCCATATCCATGATCCTGCGCTTAACAGCGCCCTCTCCGTGAAGCTTCACAACTTTCACGGTCTCTCCGATCTTAACATCTCTTAATGTTCTCACTGCATTCTCCTCCTAGACCATTATTCTTCTGGCCAGCTCGTCGCTGACCGCAACACGGCTTCCCTTGACTTTCACGATCAGGTTATCGCCAAGTGTGTTTATCACGCTTACTTCACCGCCCACATTAAAGCCAAGATCCTCCAGATGTTTTTTT